>JAUHWK010000105.1 GCA_030424555.1 bacterium
CACCTGGCTGTTGTAAAACGTGCGCACCCGCGTGGAGCGGAACCCGACCTCCTCCACCGTGCCCTCGACCCCGCCTACGACGATCCAGTCGCCCACCTGGAAGGGCTGGTCGACGAACACGTTGAGGGAGCCGAAGAAGTTCTTCATCGAGTCCTGGGCCGCCAAGCCGATGATGATGCCGCCGACGGACGCGCCTGCGACCAGCTTCCACACGTCGACCCCGACCGCTTGCAGCACGGCGAACGCCCCGATCGTCAGGGCGAGGGTCTTGCCGGTGCTGCGCAGGAGCGGGATCAGCTGATCGTCGAGCTTGTTGTCGGTGCGGGCGGCGAGCCGGTGGCCCACGTCGGCGAACACATCGATCGCGCGAAACCCGACGACCACCAAGGACAGCCGCAGGCCCAAGGCGACCAGCACCGTGAGGGTGGACGACCACACGATCGGGAGCTGGAGCTGGGGCAAGCCCCACGACCACGTCGCGAACAGGACGGACCAGGACGCGGGCGTGTCGATCCGACGGAGCAAGGTGGGGTCTGCGGAGACGTTGAAGCGGGTGACGAGGGGGATCGCCCGGCGGACGACCACCTGCTGGACCACGGCCGACAGCCCGAGCCCGAGGACGATCAGCGCGGCGCCGAACACGAGCTGCCACGCGGCGAACCCACCGATCTGGAACCCGAGGCCGGGGACGGCTTGTTGCAAGGCGAGCGCGAGGGGCGAGAAGGTCTCGGCGTGCCACTGCGGGACCTGGGCCATCGTGTCGGCCGCGTAGCGCCACCCACTGGCGGACCGCGCCAGCCACACGGGCGGGTCCTCGGTGAGCTGCAGCCGCCCCTCGGCCCCCTCGGGGCCACCGGAGGGATCGTCGGGAAGGCTGGCGACCGGGGCCCACACGCCGCGGGCGTCGAGCACGGCCTTGAGCTGGGCTGCGCGGGCTGCGCGTTGGTCGACGGGACCGGCCACACACGCGGAGGCCTTGGCCAGATCGAACCCGGCCGGCGTCTGCCACACGAACAGGGAGTCGGCGGCGCGCCGGGGGGTGGAGCAGTCCGGATCGGCCGGTGGAGGTGAGGTCGCCCCGCAGGCGACGAGGGCCAGCAGGAGCAGGCTGCGCAGCCGCGAGAGGACGCGCGCGACCAGGCTGGGGCGCAGAATGGACATGGGCACTCCAGGGGGCGGCAGGGGCCATGCTATGGACCCGGGCGGACGACGGCCATGGAGGTGCGTCCTGCCCATCGCCGCGGTGCTGTTCGTCGGGGTGTTGCTGGGCACGGCCGTGGTGATCGGGGCCGTGGTCCATGCGTGGCGTGGGCAGTGGGTGCCGCCTTGGCTGCCCACGGCGGGCTTCCTGGTCATCCTGGTGGCGGCCCGGCGTTCGTTCAACGGCGTCACGGAGACCACCGCGCCGGAGACCTGGGCCTCCCTGCTGGAGCAGGCCTGGTACGTCGGGGCTTGGAGCGTGGGCCTGGGTGTGCTGATGGCTATCAGTGGGGTGCTGGGCCCGACGGGCGCACGGCGCTCGCCGGCGCTGGTGAGTGTGGGGATGATCGTGGTGGCGACCAGCCTGGTGTGGGCGTCGTGGACCCACGGTGAGGCCCAGCTGTGGCGCGCCTGGGATGCCCCGCGGGTGGTGTTGGAGGGGGTGCGCGCGGCGGCGGAGCAGCGGCTGCGCAACACGTTCTTCTGGACGGCGGTGGGCCTCACGCTGGTGGGGGTGCCGGCGTCGGTGTGGGCCTTCCTGCGTGGACGCTGGGTGGGCCTGGGCGAGGCGGTGGCAGCCGGGATGCTGGTGACGATCGTGCTCGGCACGGGCCAGCCGGCCCGCAAGGCGGTCCAGGAGGCGGCGGCGCCGTGGCTTGCGCACTGCGATGCCGTGGCCAACGCGGGCGTCGGGCGTCGCCCTGGGGACACGCCCTGGGACGGTCGGACGCTGGTGCGGGTGGGACCCACGGGGCCCGAGGTGTTCGACGGGCGGCGGTGGACGGACGAGCCCTGGCCGGAGGATGCCCCGATCGCGGTGGTGGCGCCGGCCTCGGTGCCGCCGGATCGGCTGACGGCATGGGTGGCGGGCCGTGAGGACGTGGTGGTGGCAGGGTGGGCCCCGCCGGAGGACACGCCCCGGTTGTTCACCCGGCACCCGGTGGTGGTGGCCTCCCGATGCCACGCGACACGCTGGGGCGTCGAAGCGGAGGAGGACGCGGTCCTGTCGGGGATGGGGCAGCCGGCGGCTTCGCGATAGGGTCCGGGCGGCGGCGCCTGTCGCCAGCGGAGGCTGCATGTCCGGAACCAGACGGTCCATGATGGGCGCAGGGTGGGCCTGGCTCCTCGTGCCGGGCGTGTTGGTGGCCGGGACGGCGCGGTCCGACGACACCGACTGTGCCGACACCGACGCCGCGTGCATGGACACCGACGCCGTCCCGCTGATCGACAGCGACGACGACGGCATCCCCGATGCTGTGGATCCCTCTCCCTTCCGGTGCGACGGGGACTTCGACGGGATCCGGGACAGCGTCGAGCTCGGGATGACGGCGGAGTGGCCTGGCCTGGAGGGGGCGGGGTGCTTTCGGGCCGACGCCGATCCCACCACCACGACCGATCCGAGCGATCCCGACTCCGACCGCGGCGGCCGCGACGACGGGGACGAGGACTGGAACTTCAACGGCCGGGTCGATCCGTGGGAGGGGGATCCCAACCAGGCTGGCGACGATCTGGACTCCGACGATGATCGCATCCCCGACGCGATCGAGGGCATGGACGATCCGGATGGCGACGGCGTGCCCAACGCGCTCGACCCGGACAGCGACGGCGACGGCCGTGAGGATCGGGTGGAGTGGCTGTGGGACCGGGACGGCGACGGGGTGCCGGCCTTCCTGGACGACGACAGCGACGACGACACGATCCCCGACAGCGTCGAGACGGGCGACGACCCGGATCGGGACGGGTGGAGTGCCTGGAACGACTCGGACGCCGACGGAGACGGGGTCCCAGACGGGGAGGATGGCCTCGACGATCTCGATGGCGACGATCGGCCCGGGTACCTCGACACCGACCAGGACGGCGATGGCGAGCCCGATGGCGTGGAGTGGGGCCAGGACCTCGACTGCGACGGCGTGATGGACGCGCGCGATCGCGACGAGGAGGACGGCTTCTGCCACGACGCGGGGGAGGGCACGGTCGACGGCGCCCCGTTCGACGACCCGCTGACCGCACCGCAGCCCGCCGATCCGGCGGCGATCCGTGAGGCGGTGGGAGCCTGCGCCACCGCCCCGGGCTCCGCGGGGTGGCTCGCCCTGCTTGGGGTGTTGGCGTGGCGTCGCCGGGCTGCGCGCATCCGATGAGCGCGGTGCCCGTTCGCGAGGCGGCGACCGTGGTCGTGATGCGGCCCGGGCCGCCAACCGAGGAGGCCACCGCGCGTGGGCTGGAGGTGCTGCTGGTGCGGCGCCACGGTCGGAGCGGGTTCATGCCCGACCTGTGGGTGTTTCCCGGGGGGGCGGTGGATCCTGAGGACCACGACCCGGATCCCCGCATCGTCGGCGGGCCGCCCGACCAGGCACCGTGGGTGGCGGCGGTGCGCGAGACGTTGGAGGAGGCGGGTGTCTGGCTGGGAGACGGCGAGGTGCCGGACACGGCGCGCCAGGCGCTCTTGGCGGGTGAGACCGACCTGCCCGCCCTGCTGCGGGCCCACGATCTCACGCTGGATCTGGAACGGCTCGTTCCCTGGTCGCGCTGGGTCACCCCGGAGGGCGCGCCGCGACGCTTCGACACCTGGTTCTTCGTGGCGGAGGCGAGTCGGGCCGATGCGGCCACGCACGACGCGCGGGAGACGACCGCCGCCCGCTGGATGCGTCCGGCGGATGTGTTGGCGGCCGGGCCCTCGGCGTTCCCCTTGTCGCCCCCCACCTGGTGGACGCTCAAGGAGCTCGTCGATCTGCCGTCGGTGGCCGCGGCGCGCGACGCCGTGCGCGACCTGGCCCCGACGATGCCTGTGTTCTCGGACGTGGACCCGGCCCTGGGCATGGCGGTGAACGGTCCCCACCCCCAGGTCCCCCGTCGCATCCGGAGGACGGAAGACGGCTGGCGCTGCACGCGCGACGGGGACCGGTGAGCCCGCGCGGGTCATGGGATCGCGGCGAGCCGGGGGTCGGCCAGGTGGGCGTGGGCGATGCGGAGGTCGCGCTCGGGCTCGGCCAGCAGCTGGTTGATCCGTCGGCGCGTCAGGCACAGCGAGCGGGCGGTGTGGTGGACGTCGCGGCCCACGCTGCGGGCCAGGTGCGCGTACAACCGGAAGCACCGCCGGTCGGACGGCAGACGCCCGCGCACGGCCCCCGCGACCCGGAGCAGGCGCATCGGCGCCACCGACGGGGCCTGCGGGGTCCAGGGGGTGGCGGCGAGGGGAAGGGTGCCGCCGCCGCTGGCCGCGTGGACGGCCGACGGGGAGATGCCCGGCACCGCGTGGCGGTCGAAGAACGGGGCGCGCCGGAGGCCCACCCAGTCGCGGTGGCTCGTCCATGGGCTGGCGAGGGGCGTGTCGCCGGCCGCAGCATGGGCCCACGCGATCGCGTCCAGGGTCCCGCCGCGATCCACCATCGTGATGTCGCGCTCGTACCAGTGCAGCCGGGCCCGCTGGGCCGCGTCGGTGCGCGAGGTGCCCGACACCACCGCGTGGACGATGCGCTCCGCCCCCGCGGGGGTGGCGTCGATCACGAGGCGGACGTCCTCCGGCCCGAGGCCGAACGCGACGAGCTGGCCGGCGCGGCGGGTGGCAGCGCGGGCGACCCGGTCGAGCAGGGCATAGCGAAAGGCGGGGCGGGCGAGGCGGGACGGATCGCCGTCCCAGGCCAGATGGACGCGGTGCATGGGACCTCCTGGGGGGTGGTGCCTCCTCGGAAGAGCACCCTCCGTGCCGGTCGATCCGTCGGTTCGTCCGTGCGCAGGCGTCGAAGTGTCGGACGGCTTCGACACCTCCGACGGCCCTCCGTCACCGGGGGGGCCCGATGCTGACGTCGGCGACCAGCCAGGACCGGTGGGCGGTGCTCGGCGTGCTGGGCGCGGTGCTCGCGGGCGTGGCGTTGCGCGCAGCCCACGCCGGGGCGGCGATCTCCAGCGACGAGGTCGCGATCCTGCAGCCGGTGGCGCAGTGGGGGGTCGCTGCGATCGTCGACAACCCCGAGTCGGCGATGAACCCCCCCTTGCACCGGCTCCTGATCGGGCTGGCGGGGGGCGAGTTCACCATCGCGGAGGTCGGCCGTCGGCTTTCCCAGGTCGCCTCGATCGCGGCGATCGGCGTGATGGGCTGGGCGGGATGGCGGTGGACGGAAGGGCGCGCGTGGGGCGCGGTGATGGCGGCGTGGATCGTGGCGGTCGAGCCGATGTTCGCCGTGGAGTCGTCGATGGTCCGCGTGTATCCGCTGGTCGTGCTCACCCTGGCGGTGCGGCTGGCGGCCTGGACGGGCTGGTTGTCGCGGCCCTCGGGTGGACCGGGGGCGGTGTGGGTCGCGGCGACGGCCCTGCTTCCCTGGTGGCACCACGCCACCGTGCCGCTGCTGGGGCTCGAGGCCGTGCTGGTGATGGCCATCGTTCCTGGCGGGCGTCGGCTGGCGCGGGGATACGGCGTGGCCGCGGTCGCTGCCCTGCCGAGCCTGGGGCTCGTGTGGCGCTGGCGGGATCACCTGGTGGGGGCGGACGGGGGATCGTTGTCGCCGTGGACGGTGGCGGCGGTGGGACACGAGGCGCTGGTGCCGGTGGTGGGGGTCTTGATCGGCGGCGGCGCACTGGCTGCGGCCCGCGGGGGGCCACGCGCGCGGGTGGCCTGGGCGTCCGCGACCGCGGCGGTGGCGACGGTCCTCTTGGTGGGGATGGTGAGCCGGGCACGGCTGCCTGTGGGCCTGCTCGCCCTGCCCTCGTTGGCGCTGTGGATCGCCGTGTGGCCCACCGTCCTGGGGGAGCGGGCGCGGATCGCCTGGATCGGGATGGCGGTGGCGTTGGGCCTGTTCGCGCCCCGGTCCGTGCGGGACGATCTGCGCCCCGTGGCCTACCCGCCGTCTCCTGCGGAGGCGATCCAGGCGGTGGCGCGGTCGTGGCACGACGATCCCAGGCCGATCACCGTGGCGCCGTTTCACCAGGTCTGGGTGTGGCGCCACCAGCTTCGCGCGGAGGGGATGGCCGTGCAGACCCTGGACGACGGGGCGGGGCTGACCGTCGAGGGGGTGCCGATCCACGCCGTGCGTCAGGGGCCGCTGCCGTCGGGGACGCTGTGGTTTGCGTGTGAGCCGCCGCCGTCGCGGTGCCGGCTCGGGCCGTCGCTCGGGACCTGTGCGGCCGTGCTCGTGTGTGACGACGGCTGATCAGGTGCTGAGCACCTGGTCGTACACGGCGAGGGTCTGGGCCACGACGTGCTCGATGGAGAACTCCGCCACGGCCTTGGCGCGGCTGGCGGCCCCCATGCGGGATCGGAGGTCCGCGTCGGTCAGCAGCTCGGCGAGCGCGTCGGCGAGGGCGTCGGGGTCCCGGGGGGGGACGAGGCGTCCGTTCACACCGTCGTCGACCGTCTCGCGGCAGCCGGGATGGTCGGTGGTGACGAGAGGGCGACCACAGGCGGCGGCTTCGATCAACGCCCGGGGGATCCCCTCTCGGTAGTACGACGGGAGCACCACGAGGTCGGCCGACGCGAGCAGGCCGGGGACGTCGCGGACGAACCCCGCGTAGGCGATCAAGCCGTCGGACGACCAGGCGTCCAGGTCGGCCTCGGTGACGGTGTGGTGGCTGGCGGGCTCTACCCGCCCGGCGATCACGATCCGCGCGGCGATCCCGCGATCCCGCAGGATGCGGCTGGCCTGCACCAGCTCGCCGACCCCCTTGTCCCACAGCAGGCGGGACGCCATCACCACAGTGGGTGGGTCGCTGGCGGGCAGGGGCGACGCGTCCCACACGGAGAGATCGACCCCCGACCCGCGCACCAAGGTGAGGGCACGCTCAGAGACGATCCCGGCGCGGACCAGGATGCGGCCGTCGTCGGGGTTCTGGACCATGGTGTGGGCGTGGCGTCCCCGCAGGCCCAGGGCGAGCAGGGGGGTGAGCGCGGCGCGGATCGCCTTGGAGCGGCGGTCGATCCCGGAGAACGCGTACCCGAGCCCCGCGAAGGTGGCGACCAGGCGGGTGGACGGGCGCTGGCGGGCCACGAGGCCCCCGTGCAGGATGGCCTTGACGCCCACCGCGTGGATCACGTCGGGCCGCAGCGTGTCGACCAGCGCGGTGGTGGCCTTCAGGGTGCGCCACTCGTCGGCGGGGTGGGTGCCGTGGGGACGCATGGGGATGTCGTGCAGGACGAGCCCGGTGCGGACCAGGGGCGCGTGGGTGGTGGCGCCAGGGCAGGCCACGTGGACCGTGTACCCGGCGTCCAGCGCGCCCAGGGCCACCGGCAGGCGCATGCGCAGGAAGTAGGCCGGGTCGTTGCCCAGGAACAGCAGACGCCGCGGGGTGGCGTCAGACCCCATGGTGGCTCCGGTACCACGACACGAATCGGGGGATGCCCTCGCTGAGCGGGACCGCGGGGACGTAGCCGAGGGCTTGCTGGGCGCAGGAGATGTCGGCGTGGGTGCTGACCACATCGCCCGGCTGCAACGGCTCGAGGATCTTGTCGGCGGGCTGGCCGAGGGCGTCTTCGATGATGGCGATCATGTCCATCAGGGGCTCGGCCTGCCCGCGGCCGAGGTTGTACACGGCGTGGGGGGCCCCGAACGCGTCGGGCGGCGCGGGGCGGTCCAGCGCCGCGAGCGTACCGGCGACGATGTCGTCGACGTAGGTGAAGTCGCGCGACATGCGGCCCTCGTTGAACACCCGGATGGGCCGCCCCTGCAGGATCGCCTCGGTGAACAACCACAGTGCCATGTCCGGCCGTCCCCACGGACCGTACACCGTGAAGTAGCGCAGCCCGGTGACGGGGATGCCATGCAGGTCGGCGTAGGCCCGGCTCAGCAGCTCGTCGGCCCGCTTGGTCGCGCCGTAGACCGACATCGGATGATCGGCCGTGTCGGACACGGAGAAGGGCAGGGCGGTGTTGGCGCCGTACACTGACGACGAGCTGGCGTACACGACGTGGCGCAGGCCGGGGAGCTGACGGGCCATCTCCAGCACCGTGACGTGGCCGAGCACGTTGGCGTGGATGTACTCATACGGCTTCTCGATCGAGTGCCGGACGCCCGCTTGCGCCCCCAGGTGCACGATGCCGTCGATCGTGGGGTGGGCGACGGCGATCGCCTGCATCGCGGCGTGGTCCGCGACGTCGGCCTGGTAGAACACGAACCCGGCCTGGGCCCGCAGCCGGTCGAGCCGCGCCTGCTTGAGGGCGGGATCGTAGTAGTCGGACAGGTTGTCGACACCGACGACCGACACGCCCTGGGCCAGGAGCGTGCACGCGGTGTGGTACCCGATGAAGCCGGCGGCGCCGGTGACCAGCACGACCCGGTCCGATCCCATGACGCCCCTCCGTGACCGCCGCGGGTGTATCACGGCGGCTGGTTCCGACCGCGTCCCGCCGCGTGGACGTCAGCGCAGCTCGGTGCCCCAGGCGTACTCGACCTTGGCGGTGCCGGCCGCGTAGCCGTACGCGCGCATGGTGAGATCGCGCGAGAGCGTGCCCTGGATGGTGATCGTCTCGTGGCCCAGCGTGCGCTTGGACTGCCCGCCGTTGTAGCCCGACCACGTGATGGTCACGCCTTCGTACTCGAGGGTCTGGGACTTGGCCCCGGAGAGCTTGCCGTCGGGCCACTGGACCAGCGGGATGGCCCCGTCGAACAGCTGGACGTCGACGTCCTCTTCGCTGGTGAGGGCGATGGAGACGTCGGTCTTGCCGGCGGGGATGATCCCGACGTTGACGACGCCGCCTTCCTCGATCGCCTGCTCGAACGACCCCTTGCCTTGGTCGACGCACCCCTCGGGCGCGCGCCAGGTGTAGGTGATGTCGGCGTTGCCGGCCGCGTAGCCGTAGGCCCGCATGGTCAGCGTGCGCGTGGTCTCGCCGCGGATCTCGATCCACTCCGTGCCGAGCGCGCCGTTCACCCCGTTGTACCCGGAGTAGCAGATCTCCATGCCCTCGTAGGGGGTGCAGCCCTCCTCCTCGTCGGCGAGCAGGCCGTCGGGCCACGCCACGATCAGGTCGCCCGTCTGGACGTCGATCAGCTGGACATCGACGTCTTCGATCGCCCGCAGGTCGATGCGCACGTCGGCCTTGGCCTCGGGGATGTCGCCGACCACGACCGTGTCGTCGTGGGGAATGAACTGGGTGAACGCGCCGGATCCGCTGTCGCAGGCCCCGCCCCAGTCGAACCCGCCAGGCCCGGCGTCGTCGGTGCCCTCGAGGGACTGCGCCAGCAGGAGCTGGACGTCGTGCCACTTGATGCCGGTGTGGGCCGTGCCCTTGGTGACCTGCGCGACCTCGGTCGCCCCCTTGTCGTAGGGGAGCCACAGGAAGTCTGGGTGGGCGGTCTTGCTGTCGCCGACCCACTCCCCGCCGATGACCTTGTCGTCGGCGTCGAGCTCGACGACGTACTCGTAGCGATCGGTGTGGGTGAAGGCGTCGATGCGGCCGGCGAGGTGGCCGTCGACGTCGCGCGGGGACTCGGCGATCCACTCCAACCCCATCTTGACGTGGCGGAACGCGACGGCGGCATCGTTGAACCGGTACTCGGTGGCGCCGTCGTCCACGCCGATCAGGCGGTTGGCCGTGGCGGCATCGACCGCTTCGTCCTGGGTGACGGTGAACCCGCGCAGGGGCTGGTTCCAGACCTCGTAGTCGATGGTGCGGTCCTCCACGAGCGACTGCCCGCGCAGGCCGAGGAAGTTGGTGACGACGACGTGGAAGGCCCCGGCGTTGGTGTCGTTGCAGGCATCGTCCTCGGGGATCCCGAAGTCGCCGAGGGCGCCCCAGCTGTCGTCGTCCTCCGAGCCCTCGGGAGCGTCGCCGAGGCGGCGGTTGCAGCGCAGGGAGAGGAACTTGACGCTGACCTGCTCGTCGTACGACAGCGTGACGAGCGCCTTGAGGTCGTTGACCGAGAACGTGACGCCGTTGAAGGTGACGGGCTTGACCGGCTCGCGCTCGAGGATCGCCGCGGGGGCCCAGGCGTGGCAGATGCCGAACCAGGTCTCGACGCATCGGCCCTCGGTGGCGCCGACGCGGATGGCGCAGGTCTCGCCCTTGGCGCTGTCGCACGCGCTGGACTCGGTGCAGGCGGTGCGGTGGGTCTGGGAGTCGATGCCGTACTCGGCGGAGATCGCATCGGTGAGCCCGGGGAGGTGGAAGGCCTCCTGGAACTTCTCGCCAGGGGAGAGGATCTCGCTGCCGGCCCAGCGATCGTTGATGCTGTCGCGGTAGGTGGGCCAGTAGTTGGCCGCCCACGGCACCTCGGTGGCCTGACCCTTGGAGGGGAGCTCGGACCAGGTGTAGACGAGGTCGTCGGCCAGGATGTCGGGATCGTCCTG
>JAUHWK010000631.1 GCA_030424555.1 bacterium
TTCCTGTCCCGCCAGAACAAGCAGGTGGCCGGCGACCTCGTCGCGGACCCCATCTCGGCGTCAGGACGCGACGTGGTGATCCTCGGCGGCGGCGACACCGGCAGCGACTGCCTCGGCACCTCGCTGCGTCAGGGCGCGGCGTCCGTGCGGCAGATCGAGCTGTTCCCCCGTCCTCCCGAGGCACGCGCACCGGGCAACCCCTGGCCCCAGTGGCCGATGGTGTTCCGCACCTCGTCGAGCCACGAAGAGGGCGGCGAGCGCGACTACGCGTGGATGACCACCGGGTTGGTCGGGGACGACGACGGCCGGATCCGCGCGCTGAATGCGGTCCAGGTCGACGTGTCGGGCGGTGGCCTGTCGCCGGTGGCGGGCACGGAGCGCGAGATCCCCTGCGACCTGCTGTTGCTCGCCATGGGGTTCGTCCATCCTGCCGCAGCGTCCCTGACCGCGCAGCTCGGCGTGACGTTGGATGGGCGAGGCAACGTCGCCGCGAAGGGCTTTCGCACCAACGTGTCGGGGGTGTACGCGGCCGGCGACGCCAAGCGGGGCGCGAGCTTGATCGTGTGGGCGATCTCCGAGGGCCGGGAGGCCGCGCGCGTGGTCGACGCCGACCTCACCGGGGCCGTCCACCTCCCCACCCGGGGCCAAGACCTCGCGTTCGGCGGTCGCTGAGAGGAGGGCCTGTGTCCGACGTCGTGGTGCACCACCTGGAGCGCTCTCGCTCCCATCGCGTGCTGTGGCTGCTGGAGGAGCTGGGCCAGCCCTACACGGTGACCGAGTACGCGCGGGGCAAGGGACGTCGCGCGCCGGACACGCTCAAGGCCGTTCACCCCCTGGGACGGTCGCCCGCCGTGCAGATCGGCGACCTGGTGGTCGTCGAGTCCGGGCACGTGATCGAGACCTTGCTCGACCACTTCGATCCCGAGGGCACCCTGCGGCCTGCGCCGGGGACGCCCGAGGCGCTCCGCTACCGGTTCTTCCTGCACTACGCCGAGGGATCCCTGATGCCTCCGCTGTTCGTCAAGCTGCTGACCTCGATGCTGCGCAAGGCTCCATGGCCGGCGCGGCTGGTCACGCGCCCGGCAGCCGCGGGGGTCGATCGCACCTACACCGACGCGGAGATCGCCAACCACCTGGGCTTCCTGGAGCAGGAGCTGTCCGGGCGCACCTGGGCGACGGGCGACACCTTCTCGGCGGCCGACATCCAGCTGTCCTACCCGCTCAGCGCCGCGATGCGCGGGCGGGCGAACGTGGAGGGGTACCCGGCGCTCGCGGCCTACGTGGCGCGGTACGAAGCGCGGCCTGCGTACCGCAAGGCTGTCGAAGTCGGCGGCCGACCGGTCTGAGGACTGGCTGCGGTGGAACGGGAGGATCGATGGACCGGCTCAAGGCATTCAAGGCGCTGATCCACGATGCGGTCGACGCCACCACCCGGATGGTGGGCGAGGGCAACGCGAGCAGCGCGCGGTGGGTGAACCGTGCCGCCCGGTGGCTGCCGATGGACAGCGGCGAGGCCGTCCACGCGGTCGCGGCCCTGCAGGGAGCGGTCACCGAGGGGGTCCTGGCGAGCGTGCGGGGGGTCAATCGGCTGACCGAGGCCCTCAGCGACGCCGCGCTCGAGGCCGTGCCCTGGCCCGAAGGCCCTCCACGGTTGCTGCCCGTCACCACCGAGGCGCTGTGGAGCCCCTTCGGTGCGATCGACATGGTACTCGCCACGGTGAATGGGGCGATCGGTGACCACCTCCGTCGAAAGGGCAACGCCCTGGATCTCGGGATGTTGCTCCGCGACGGGGACGGCGTGGTCCCGCGGGAGGGGGACTGGGGCGGCCCCACCGGGCGCCTCGTCGTGTTGGTGCACGGGCTCGCGGCCACCGAGCTGTGCTGGGCGTTTGGCGCCGATGAGGCCTTGGGAGATGGCGCGGCCAACGTGGGCACGCGGCTCGCCGAGGCCCGCGGCGCCACCCTGCTGTATGCCCGGTACAACACCGGTGTTGGTGTGGACGACAACGGTGCCGCGCTGGCTTCCCGGATCGACGCGGTGTGCCGGTCGTGGCCGGT
>JAUHWK010000632.1 GCA_030424555.1 bacterium
ATCCGTGGCGTCCTGCCCAGCTTGGTCCAGGCGACCGTGGCGGTGGTCCAGGGGCCCTCCGACGAGGCGTTCGATGCCGGTGGTCGCACAACCGTGGTCGGCCCCGGCACCGAGCTCGAGGTGGACCTCGACGTATCGCTGGGTCGGGACGCCACGCTCGATCGGGCCGCCACCCGGGTCCAATTCGGCGACCTGACGATCCCCCCGTCCTCCGGCACGTGGCGGCGCACGTTCGACACCGCCGACAACGACGGCCGCCGCACCCTGCAGGTGGTGCTGGTCGACGACGTGGGCAACACCCACACCGAGGCGCTCCAGGACGCGATCCGCGTGGACACCACGCCGCCGTCCGCCAACTGCGTCCTGTTTCCCGCACAGGCCAAGGCCGGCGATGAGATCGCGCTGCAGGTGTTCCTGAGCGAGGCCTTGCTGGATGGAGAGCTCACCCTGACGGGCGCCGACGCGTTCGACGTCCAAGGACCCGTGTCCACCGAGCGCACCCACACCTTCACGCTGACGCCCCCCGAAGACACCGACATCCCGACCTACACCCTCGGCTTGACAGCGTTCGACGTCGTCGGCAACGCCCAGGACGGGGACTCCTTGTGCGACCTCGCAGATCGAACGGGATCGGTGAAGGGCATCGTTCCCGAGGTGATCGGCACCCCGACCCTCGAGGTCACCCCCGCCATCGACGACGACGGGACGCCACGCGCCAAGGACGGCGCGGCGGTCCTCGTCCACCTCGTCACCGAAGGCCCGATCGACCTGACCCGCTCCGTGGTCACGGTGGGTGGCCTGGTGCTCGACACGCTGGACGGCATGACCTGGACCGGCACCCTGGACGCAGCGCTTGGCGACGGCCTCAAGTTCGTGACCGTGTCCCTCGTGGACGCCGCGGGCAACACCCGAGATCAGTCCTTCCCCACCGCCCAGCTGATCGCGGACTTCACGGCGCCAGGCGTTGCCAGCACGGTCCTGACCCGGTCCCCCTTCTTCGAGCCAGCCGTCGAGCCAGCCGTGGTCTGGTTTGGCCCCGTCGACGGCCTGACAGGCCGGACCGTCACCGGCTCCCTACGAATCACCGCAGACGAAGATCTGGCCAGCCCCCCCGCCCTCACGTTCCTCGGCGGGCCCGCAGGCGTCGACCTGTTCGTCGACGGCTCCGCCAACGGTCGGGTCGCGACATGGGACCTCGACACCGCCGTCGCCTTCGACCAGGAAGGCACGATCGGCATCTTCGCCACCCTCGAAGACCAGGTCGGCAACCGCAGCACGCCGCAGCGGCTCGCGGTCGATCTGGGCATCGACACGACCCCGCCCGGGACGGATCCCGACGTCGACACCCCCGATCGCATCGTCTACCAACGCGCGCCCTGGGGATCGGACGCATCGGACGGCACCCCCACCTTCACGGTGACCGGGGGGCCCGGCGCAGTCCCTGAGGGCGATGCGACGACCGTGGTCTTGCGGGCCCGTCCCCTCGGCGGGGTCCTCGACAACACGGCGCCCGACGAGGACGGTTCTTTCTCCACGCTGACCGCGTCCTCCGACACCGAGGCCCTGTTCGTCGGCTTGCTCGATCGGGCCGGCAACCCCTCGGAGAGCCGTCGGGTTCGCGATGTCCTCTGGACCGGCGCGTTCGGCCTCGATGGGTCGAGCCCCCATCAGTGGGAGGCGGGTCACCGGTTCGCGGGGCTGCTCGAGCACGAGCCCTCCTGGATCCAGACCCCCAGCGCCTCGGATGGAGCGGACGTCGCCCGTGCCGACTCGGTGGTCCGGTCCACCCTCGGCGAGGACCTCGCGCAAGAACGCTTCACCGCCACGACCCAGGCGGTCGTGGGAGACGTCCTGGTCGATCCCGCCACCGACGTGGTCGCCTCGATCGACGGCAACGACGGCGGGCTGTTCGCGGATCTGCGGTGGTGGAACGGCACCGCGGTCCGGGAGATCGTCCCCTTGGCCGCCGCACCCGCGACCATCATCGGGTACACCACCTTCTGGCACGACACCCGGCTGCGCAAGACCTTCCGCTACCAGGGGCTGGGCCAAGGTC
>JAUHWK010000106.1 GCA_030424555.1 bacterium
ATCGCGTTGGGGTGAAGCGCCGCGGAGTCTGGGCGGTAGATCGAATCGTGAGTATTGGTCGATTGAGTCTGGTGGCGTTGATTCTCGGGGTGTTCGTCTGCGCCGGGTTCGGAGGGGATCTGGTCGGGGACGATCAGGGCGTGCGCCGGTATGGGCTTCGCAATGGTGTTGAGGTGGTGGTCGTCGCGGGCGAGCCCGGGGCGCTGGGGCATGCGGACGCTGTGCAGCTCTGGTTGATCCTTGACGCGGGTCTGATGGACGAGACGGCGGGTACGCGCGGGGTCGCGCAGGTCTGTGCCGCGATGGCGCGGCACGGGGTGGATGGGTTCGACGCGGACGCGATCAAGCTCATCCAGCGCAAGCTCAAGAAGGCCAAGGTCGACGTCAAGCTCGACACCAAGGCGCTGGGCTGGTCGGAGAAGGGCGACGGCATCGTCGTCGAGGTCGAGGGCAAGAAGGGCAAGGAGTCCATCGAGGCCGACCACGTCCTGGTCACGGTCGGGCGCTTCCCCAACAGCGAGAACCTCGGGATCGAGGACCTGGGCATCGCCAAGGACGGCCGATTCATCCAGACCGATGGCCAGCGGCGCACCAATGTGCCGCACATCTTCGCCATCGGCGACGTGACCTGTCAGCCCATGCTGGCGCACAAGGCCACGTACGAGGGCGAGCTGGTGGCCGAGGTGATCGCGGGCCACAACCGCACCTACGACGCGCGTACCGTCCCGGCGGTGGTGTTCACCGATCCCGAGATCGCCACCGCGGGCCTGATGGAGCACGAGGCGGCCGAGAAGGGCGAGATCCTGGTCGGAAAGGTCCCCTACGCCGCGATTGGTCGATCGCTCACGACCCAGGAGACCGACGGCTTCTACAAGGTGATCGCGGACAAGGAGACCAAGGCCGTGCTCGGCGTCACGATCTGCGGGGCCCATGCCTCCGACCTGATCAGCGAGGCGGCGTTGGCGGTGGAGATGCACGCGGAGGTGCTGGACCTCGGCCTCACCATCCATCCGCACCCGACCTTCGGAGAGGGCGTGATGGAGGCCGCGAAGGCAGCGCTCGGCGAGGCGGTCCACATCATCAACCGCTGATCGCGGACGCGCCTCGCAGCGTGTGGGCGCGCGCTTGGACACCGGGACCGCGGTGGTCCCATGGGGCGCGCGCCGCGGTGTCCAGAAGCGACCGGGAGGCGCCGATCCCGTGGGGAAGCGGATCGCCCCGCGATCGGTTGCAAAGCGGACACCCCGGATGCAACACTCGGGGCGCGAAGCGATAAAACGCCGCGTCCAACCTCCACTCGGGGCCATGGCCGGCGAAGGGAGGTCTGCGGTGCGCATGTCGCAGCGTCAGCGGCGTCGTCTGTTGCAGGTGGTCTCTCGCCTGCACGCGCGCGATGCGGACCGGGTCCGGCTCCCCGCGATCGATCGAGGGCCCACGCGCGGGCTGTGGCGCGGTGCGGTGGAGGCTGTGGATCGGCTCGACCCGCTCCCAGACCTTCGGGAGCTACCGCCCAACGCCGTGTTTGCGTGTGAGGCGCTGTGGGTGCTCCGCCGGCAGGCCGCGACCCGGCCGCTCACGGACGCCTGGTTGGTGCGGAACCTGGCCGTGGCGTCCTGGCGGCCGTCGCCCACCGCCCGCCACCCGGGGCTGCCGGTGGCGGGGTGCCGGTCCTGGGAGGACGTCCGGAATCGGCTGCTGGTGGAGCTCGAGTGGATGCCGGCGGCGCAGCTCGCGACGTGGGAGCGAACCCTGCCGGACCCGGTGCGACGCCGGGCGGCTCAGGGCTTGGCGCTGTCGGGCAGGGGCGGGGTGGACAGCAGCTCGTAGGGATCGAGGATCTCGGCGTGTCCCTCGGTCTCCCACGTCTCGAAGAAGTGCAGCAGCTGGGCGTAGCTCTCCTCGCGAAATGGCGTGTTGTCGTGGGAGCTGGCGACGACGGACGCGCCGTCGGTGACCCGGTCGTACTGGAAGTACCCGGCCGTCGTCCCGTCGACGTTGGCCGAGGTGGGCAGAGCGGTGTCGGTGGGCAGGGGCGGGACGGCGTCGAACACGGGCCCGACATGGGGGAGCGGGAAGGCGCGCGCAAGGGCACGGCCGGTGACGGGGGGGACGGTGTTGTCGTAGATCGACACCGGCAGGAGCACGTCGGGGCCTACGTCGACGGGACCGAGGCGATCGTGCAGGACGTGGGCGGCGAACACGGCGGGGTCCGCAGGATCGGCCGCGGTCTGGGCCACGATCAGCAGGCGCTGGAGGTTGGCGTCGGATCCGGCCAAGTCGACGAGCAGGGGCTGGATGAGTGCGACCTGTTCGCTGCCGAGGGCAAACTTGATCAGGTGGCCGCCTCCCACACTGAGCACGGCGGCGTCGACGTCGTCGGACAGCGCGAGCAGGCCAGGACCGAGCAGGCCCCCCAGGCTGACGCCCCAATACCCGATGCGATCGGGGTCGAAGTCCACAGACCCATCGCCGTCGATGTCGGGAGTCCGACGCACGAGATCGAGCACCTGGACCCGATCGAGCACGGTCTGGACGAAGTTTCCGCGTAGGCGGTTGCCGTCGATCACCGGCACGGACAGGTCGATCCCGAGGAAGTCGAGGGCCTCGAGATCGCCCCCCTTGGCGGTGGGGTGGTCGCTGTGGGCGAGGGCGTCGGTGGCGAACAGCACGTGACCGAGGTCGCCGACGATGCGGTCTCGCACCCGCCCCCCGCCGTTGCTGGCGCCGCCGTTCATCCCGTGTCCGTACTGGGTGAGGGGGGCGTCGGGGCCGCGCTGGTCGTCCATCCAGAACCGAACGGGCACCTCGTACTGGGTGGCCTGCTCTCCGCGCCGCACCGCGCCGTCGGCGTCCCGCGCATCGACGACACGGGCCGTGCCCTGGCAGGACAGCCCCCCGCTGGTCTGGGCCGTACACGCCGGCGGGGTGGCCCAGGTGGGGCCTTGCGCGACGAGATCGTCGGCCAGGGCGCGCAGGGCTGGGGCCTCGTCGTGGGTGGTGAAGGTGGTGACGTGGCCGATGCGGTCGGCCCGCCATCCGGTCGATCGCAGCAGGTCGACGAGCCCCTCCACCACCGGCAGCATGTCCTCCGGCGGGGCTTGGAGGTCGGCGGCGTCGGGTAGGCCATCGATCTCGTCGAGGGTGGCGGTCCACGCCGCGCGGAGCAGGGTGCGCTGGACGGGGGACGGGACGACACATCCGCCGGCGTCGGGGCGGAAGGCGTCGGTGACCACGAGCGCGTGGGAGGTGCCCGATCGGAGGGGGCGCAGGGGCTGGACCCGGAGCTGGCGGGTGTCGTCGTCCAGCACGCCTTCCCAGGGAAGGGCGGTGGCCTCGCCCGTGACGCGATCGGTCTGGAGCAGCACGACGGGATCGTCGAGCGTGGGGGAAGGATGGGGCCCGGCGAGGGACGCGCCGATCGGGGCGTCGAACCGGATGACGACCGCGCCCTGGCGCCCGAAGCCCCCCAGCCCGTCGACCGCCGAGAACAAGCCTCGGAGCAGCGGTGGCAGGGTGGCGATCCAGGGAGTGGACGCGACGTCGGCGGTGATGCGCAAGCCGGTCGACGAGTCGTCGTCGATCACGGTGTAGGCCGCGTCGGGCCAGGCCTGGAGCTCGTCGCTTCCGAGCGGGTCGTACAGCGCCCCGACCGGGCCCTCGCAGAACGCGAGCGGCGCCTCCGGGGCCGTGGCGCAGCCGCCGAGCCAGGACGGGAGGATCAGGACCAGGGCCCAGGGAAGGCTGGTGGGGGTGCGCATCGTCGACTCCTCCGCGTCCCTTGTTGAACGCGGCCGGGCAGGCACCGCGACCCTCCGGTTCGAACCCGTCTGCTCGCTCAGGGGCTCCCGCGCGCCGCGAGCAGCCCAGCGTCGGCCACGAACCAGTCTTTCCACGCCTTGATCGCCTTGGTGTCGGCCTCGAAGCGCTTCTGGTCGCGCACCCACACGTCCAGCAGATCCCGGGCGCCCTGCTGCCACGCGGTGCGGGTGCCGTCGGCGATCTGGCGGCTGAGGGTGGCGGCGCGGGCCGTGTCGCGCGCGCGCTGCCACGCGGTGTCGACGTCGACCAAGGCGGTGCGCACCTCGGCGTCGATCTGGTCGAGCAGCCAGCCCTGCTCGGCGAGGACCATGGTGCGGCGGGCTTGGGCCGCCATCAGGCCACCCCGTCCCTTGCGCAGGGCGAGTGGCACCTTGAGCGTGGCGCCGACCTTGGCGTCCGTCACGGGATCGTCCCCGCCGGCTACCGGGAGATCCCGCTCCACGCCCCCGGTGAGGTCGAGGGTGGGCAGCACCTCGACGCGCGCGAGCTTGAGCTCGGCCTCGACCGCACGGACCGAGGCGGCCATCACCGAGACCTCGGGCCGCGTGCGGCGGGCCTCTTCCAGCACCTGCCCAAGGTCGACGGGTGGGAGGGCGTCGGGGAGGTCCGGAACGGCCGGTGGACGCCACCCCGCGAGGTCTCGGGGACGGCCCTCGCCATCACGCCAGTACAGCCCGAGCGTGTAGGCGGCGTCGGCCAGATCGCGGCGTGCGGTCTGGACGACGGCGGATCGCTCCAGCACCGCGCGCTCGGCATCGAGGACGTCGAGATCGGAGGCGCTCCCGGCGGACGCCAGCGCGCGGGCGGCGCGCCCGGTCTGCTCGGCCAGCTGGAGGAGGTCCTCGGCCAGGCGCAGCGACGCCCCCGCAGCCATCCAGGAGGCCCACGCCTTGCGGGCCGCGAACCGGAGCTTCACGCGATCGGCGGACGCCTTGGCTTGGGCCTGGGCCAGCGCCGCGTCCGACGCCATCGCCTTGGCGCGTCGGTCGTCCATCCAGCCACCCTGGAGCAAGGGCAGGGTGGCGGCCGCGAACAGCTCGCCCGCGCCGCCGGTCTGGACGGTGGTGTCGTAGGCGGGGAAGTCGCCGTCGCCGATCCGCCAGCCGCCTTCGATGGAGAGCCCGAGCAGGGGCGTGGCTTGCGACAGCGTCACCTGGCCGTAGTCGTGTCGATAGCTTCCAAACCGGGCGCCGCCCTTGGCCTGGAGGGTGGGGTCCAGCCATCCGAAGGCCCCCATGCGCTTCGCGGCGGCTTCGTCGACCTTGGCCTGGGCGGCGCGCAGCAGGGGGAGGGCGCGGTCGACGCTGGCGAGCACCTCGTCGAGCGGGACGGCCTGCACCGTGTCGACAGACGGCGACGTCCCCGGGTCCTCGGCCGCGTGGGCGGCGGGAAACAGGGTGGCGAGGACGAGGAGGACCCCCGCGTGCGTCACTTGCTGCTCCACGCCTTGCGCGCCTTGCTGGCGTCGATCGGCAAGGTGGGCGTTCCCTTGTCCTTCGGGGCGGCGACGGTCGGCGGGAAGTCGTTGAGGCGGCGCCACACCTCGTAGCCGAGCGGCACCTCGCCCAGGATCACCCAGGCGGTGGCGCGCAGGCCCTGGGGGAGGCGCTCGGGGGGCGGCCAGGCCTGGCCCTCACCGGAGGCAGGGTCGGGCTCCGCGATCAAGCGAACCTTGCCGGTGACGTCTGCGACCGGGTCCACGAGCCGGATGCGGCCGCCGAACGTGCCGGGGGCAACCTGCGGCCACCCGGCGAACTGGAGCGCCGGCCAGCCTTCGAACTGGATGCGGACCTCCTGGCCGGGCTGGACCAGGGAGGCGTTGAGGCCGTCGATCTGCAGCTCGACGACCCGCTCGTCGTGGTCGGGCACCAGCCGGACCAGGGGATCGCCCTTCTTGACCTGCTCGCCGACCGCGCCACCGAACAGCCGCACCACGCGGCCGTCGAAGGGGGCCTTGAGATCCTGGGCGGCCTGGGCAGCGATCGTGCCGTCGAGCGCGAGCAGGGAGGCGTCGAGATCGGCGACCTTGGCGACGGCCTCGAGACGCTGGCCCTCCGCCTCGGCGATGTCTCCGTCCCCCTTGCGCCCCACGGCGTCCACCTTGGCGGCGGCGGCGTCGCGCTTGGCCTCGGCCGCCACCACCTTGGCGCGGGCGGCGGCGAGGTCGGCGCGGGCGGTGTCGGCGGACAGGCCCTTGGTCTCGGCGTCCTGATCGGAGGTGAGCCCTTGCTCCGCCAGGATGCGGGCGCGGTCTCCCTGGATGCCTGCGACAGAGGCCTTGGCCTCGGCGGCGCGGAGGCTGGCGCGGGCGGCCTCGACCTCTCGGGCGGCGGCGGCGAGATCCGCCTTGGCAGCGGCGATCGCGGCGTCGCGCGCGTGCTCCGCGGCGATCACCTTCTGCTGGGACGCGGCCTGCTTGGCGTGGGCGGCTTCGATTCGGGCGAGCAGGGTGTCTCGTTGGGCCTGGAGGCGATCGAGCCGGGCGGCGTCGTTGTCGCGCAAGGCGACCAGGGGATCCCCGGCCTTCACCGTGTCGCCTTCGACCACGGACCACACCGCGACAAAGCCGTCGATCGGGGCGTCGAGGGTCTGATCGCGTCCGCGCGGGTCCATCACGGTGACGACGCCGTTGGCGGGGGCGGCCTGGGGCCACGGGACGAGGGCGAGGGCGAGCAGGAGCAAGAGGGCGAACACGCCGAGGTGACGGGCGAACCCGACGATCCACACGGGCGTCCCCACGTCGCGCCAGGTGACGGCACGGGGAGGTCGGCGGGCGCTGGGGTGGGCAGCGCTGGGGTGTGCGTGGGCGGCCGGGGCGGTCATGCGAGGGCTCCGGGCTCAGGCGGCGCGCGTGTCGCGCGGCCCAGGCGAGAGGGGATGGGGCGTGGCGGCGTCGTCACGGGCGTCCAACCACACGAGGGTCCAGGTGCGGTCGGTGGCGGTGAGGACGCGGAGCAGGTGGTTTCGAACCGGGATGGATGCCTCGTCGAGGACCCCGTCGACCACGATCAGCCGGGGCGCCCCCACGACGGCGCGTGCCACGGCCAGGCGCAGCCGATCGTCCACCGACAGCCGCCGGTCGTCGGACCGCAAGGGGGTGTCGAGCCCATGGGGGAGGTCGCCGAGGCGCTCGTCCAACCCGACGTGCGCGAGGGCCTCGCGCAGGGCGTCGTCGTCCAGGTCCTCGCGGCCGAGCGCCAGGTTGTCCCGGAGCGTGGCGGGGATGGGGCGGGGGTCGCGGATCAGGGCGATGCGTGCCTGCAGGGCGGCGCGGGGTGCGTCGCACACGTCCACGTCGTCGACCCGGACGGTGCCGGACTCGGGGTCGCGCGCGATCACGAGCAGGTCGGCCAGGTGACGGCGGGCGAGGGGGTCGACGAGGCCCACCCGCTGGGCGGTACCTGCCTCGATGCGCAGATCCAACGTGGCGCCGTGACGCGGCAGCCGCACGCCCCGCAGGGCCAGGCAGACGGGCCGCTCGACGGCGTCCCGCCCGGGGACGCCCACGGGATCGAGGGGAAGGTCGAGGAGGTTGCCCAGCTTGTCGACGGCGGCGAGCAGGTCGTACAGGGTCTCCAGCTTGCCCGCGAACCGAACCAGGGCGTTGAGGGCGCTGGCGACCACGATCTCGGCGGCCACGAGCTGGCCGAGGGTGAGCTGCCCCTCAAGCACCAGCCATCCGCCGATCCCGAGCAGACCAGTGGTGGCGATCACCTGCAGCCCCCACGCGCCGGCGAGCTGGCGAAGGAAGATGCGGAAGTGGGCCTCGCGGGCCTGAAGCCAGGAGCGGGTGGCGCTGGAGGTCCTCAGGGCGGCCAAGGCGCCCGCGCCGTCGTGCTTGAACACGTCGGGCCGGGCCGACAGCAGCTCCAACCACTCGGCGAGGGCGTACTTGCGCTTGCTCTCGATGATCGCGGCTTCCGGTCCTCCGATGCCGAGGCCGAACGCGACGCCCGCGGCGCCGATCAGGAGCAGGACGTCGAACCCGAGCAGGTAGGGGTGGTACACGGCGAGCAGGCTCAGACCGACCACCGCGCTCACCAGCGCGCCGAGCCCGTCGATCATCAGGATGGCCAGGGACTTCTGGACCGTGATGATGTCGAAGAAGCGGTTGACAAGCTCCGGGCCGCTCGCGGCGTCCCAGGTGGACAGGCGCACCCGAGGCAGGCGGATGGACAGGTCGTCGGCCACCCGGGCGAACAGGCGGCGCTGGAGGGTCTCGACGACGATGCGCTGCAGGACGTGCAGGAAGGCGGCGAGCGCGAGGCTCGCGAACAGCAGGCCGGTGAGGGCGAAGAGCGGCTGTCGGAACGCCCCGAAGGCGACCGTGTTGACCAGGACCTGCACCGTGACGGGGATCGCCAGGGTGAGCAGCGCGGCCCCGGCACCGTAGGCGACGATCAAGCCCACGTCGCGGCGTTCGGCCCCCAGCAGGCGGACCAAGCGCCGCCAGGGACCCGCGGCCGGTCCGGCGGCGAGGGAGGAGGCCGGCCAGGCGGAGGCGAGGCAGGCCCAGGCCGTGACGCCGTCGGGGACCGTGCCCCAGGGTCCTTGCTCCACCCGTCGGCGCAGGACTGGACGGCGGACGGACACCCAGCCATCGTTCGACCACGCGATCGCCACCTCGTCAGGGACGACCGCCCGGCTGACGTCGCGGACGGTGCCGGTGCGCCACGAGACCGTCAGGTTCAAGGCGTCGGCCAGGGACTCCAGGGCGCGGGCACGTGCCGCGCGGCCCCGGCCGGGGTGCTGACGCACCACGCGGTCGACCAGCGCATCCGCATCCTCGGGACGCCGGGCCAGGGGCATGGTGTCGAGCAGGTGGCGTACCAACGCACGCCATGCCTCGCGATCATCGATGGGGACGAACGATGGCTCGTCGGAATCCGGGCGCACGGGGTCTCGTCTCCTTGGGGGCGTACCGGACCAAATTGGTCCCGTTCAGCGTCGTCCACCACCGCGGCGGGGGCCGATTGACAACAGACGACAGGCGAATCGTGTGTTGTGGGCGGGAAAGCGTGGCGTCAGCGTCGTCGCTCGGCGCTGCGGGCGTGGCCCTCCAACCCCTCCAGCCGTGCGAGGCGGGCGGCGTCCTCGGCGGCGGCCCGGGTGTCGGCGCCCCCGTCGAGCTTCAGCCAGGTGCGGATCCGCAGGAAGTCGAACACCGACAGCCCGCCGGTGGACCGCGCGGTGGCCCCGGTGGGCAGGACGTGGTTGGGGCCGACGCCGTAGTCACCCATGACCTCGGCGGACGCGTGGCCGACGAACAGGCCGCCGTAGTGGCGCAGGCGGGCCGCGTCGTCGGTGGCCGACGCGGTGTGTACCTCAAGGTGCTCGGGAGCGAGCGCATCGCAGGTGGCGAGGGCCTCGGCGTGCGAGGCGCACAGGACGCACCGACCGTGATCGCGGACCGCAGCCCCGGCCGTGGCCGCGGTGGGGAGGACGGCGAGCTGGCGGGCGAGGGCGGCGTCGACCGCGTCGGCGACGGCGGGATGGGCCGTGACCAGGATCGGGCGCGCGTCGGGATCGTGCTCGGCCTGGGCGAGCAGGTCGGCGGCGATCGTGTCGGCGTCGGCGGTGTCGTCGGCGAGCACGACCAGCTCCGACGGCCCGGCGAGCATGTCGATGCGCACGAACCCACTGACGAGCTGCTTGGCGGCCGTGACCCAGCGGTTGCCCGGTCCCACGATCACGTCGACCGCGGGGACGGGTCCTGCACCGTGGGCGAGGGCGGCGATCGCCTGGGCGCCACCGACCGCGAGCACGGCGTCCGCACCGGCCACGGAGGCGGCGGCGAGGGTGACCGGGGTGGGACGGGGCGAGGCGACCACGACGGTGTCGACCCCGGCGGCCCGGGCCGTGACGGCGGTCATCAACACCGAGGATGGGAGCGGGAAGCGACCGCCGGGCGCGTAGCAGCCGGCCCGCTCCACGGGGGCGATCGTGTGGCCGGCGCGGCCGCCGGGCACGGCGACGTCGATGGGGGCAAGCGCAGCCCGCTGGGCATCGGCGAACGCCCGGATGCGGCCCGCGGTGCGCTCGAGGAGCGCGAGGTCGGCAGGGGGGAGGGCGCGTGCGGCGGCCGCCATGGCGTCGCGATCGAGCCACATCGGCGTGTCGTCGGACGGCAGGTCGCCCAGGCGGACGGCGTGGTGGCGCAGCGCGGGCTCGCCGCGGTCGCGGACGTCGTCGACGATCTGGGCGGCCGCGGCCAGGGTGTCGGCGTCCACCGGCAGGACGCGGGCTGCGGTGACGTCATCGGGTCCGACGCGCCGAAGCATCAGGACGCCTCGGGCTTGGCGTCGCCCCCACGCCGGGTCACGCCCAGCGCGCGCCGATCGAGGTGGGCGGCGATCTCGTCGAGGGTGACCCCGGCCGCCGCACAGCGGGCCAGCGTGAAGTACAGCACGTCGGCGGCTTCCCACACCACGTCGTCGTGGGTGGTCGCGTCGATCAGCTCTCCGGCCTCTTCGCGCAGCTTGGCGGCGAGCAGGGCCGGGTCGCGAAACAAGCGGGCGGTGTAGCTGCCCTCGGGGGCGGCCTGCTGACGGCCGACGAGGGTGCGCTCCAGCGCGGGCAGGCCGCGATCCTCGCCCCAGCAGGTCCAGGTGTCGAGGTGGCAAAACCCGGGATTGGCCTGCTCGACG
>JAUHWK010000107.1 GCA_030424555.1 bacterium
CGACACCACCCAGGCGTGGAATGTCGCCCGCGTGGATCTTGCGGTGGGACGCGTCCGAGCGGTCGTGGGCGCCCAAGCGGCGTGCGATGCGGATCATCGCCGGGGTGAGCACCACCGCCATCACGAAGGCCGACAGGAACGTGGCGATCCAGCTGGTCATGCGGGGCGGACTCCATGGGCGGGTACCGCGCGTCGGGGTCCAGGCGTGTCGTGGGCCATCTCGTCCCCTCCCGGCGGACCGGGTCCCTGAGGAGCCTAGCCGGTGTGGGGCGTGACGGCCCGTGACAGGGGGACGGGGACCCGCCGGCGTCTCCTTGCGTCGCCGGCGCGGGTGAGGGGGGGCGGGGAGGCTACGGGGTGGTGCTGGAGGTCCTGTGCAGCCCTTCCCCGGTGCGTTCTGGAACACCGCCTACGGCGACGCCACCTACCGCTACGGCACGGCCCCCAACGCGTTCCTGGCAGACCAGGCGCCCCGGGTGATCGCGCCAGGATCGCGCGTGCTGGTGATCGGGGACGGCGAAGGACGCAACGGGGTGTGGCTCGCGGAGCAAGGCCACCACGTCCTTACCTGTGACCTGAGCGAGGCGGGGCCGGCCAAGGCGCGGGCCCTGGCGGCGGAACGGGGGGTGGCGATCGAGGCGCGGACGGGCGCGTTTCCCAACGCGGTCGCGGACGAGGCGCCCTTCGATGCGATCGTGCTCACGTACATCCACCTGCTTCCCACCGTCCGCACGGTGGTCCACGAGGCGGTGGTCGAGGCGCTGGCGCCGGGAGGGGTGGTGATCCTGGAGGCGTTCCGGCCCGCGCAGCGAGCCCTCGGACGGACCAGCGGCGGGCCCCCAGACCCTGCGATGATGTTCACCGAGGACCAGCTGGCGCAGGACTTTGCGTCCCTTCAGACCCTCCACCGCAGCAGCCCGTCGGAGACCCTGTCCGAGGGACACGGCCACGCGGGGCTCGCCGAGCTCGTCCGGTGGGTCGCGCGCAAGGCGTGATCGGGCCGTGCCGCCCGTCTGGCCTCACTCCCACTCGATCGTGCCGGGGGGCTTGGAGCTGATGTCGTAGGTGACGCGGTTGATGCCCCGCACCTCGTTGATGATGCGGTTCGAGCACCGCGCGAGGACCTCGTAGGGCATGTGGAACCAGTCGGCGGTCATGCCGTCCACGCTGGTGACAGCGCGCAGGGCACACGCGTTCTCGTAGGTGCGCTCGTCGCCCATCACCCCGACGGTGTTGACCGGAAGCAGGACCGCGAACGCCTGCCAGATGTCGTCGTACAGGCCGGCGGCGCGGATCTCGTCGAGGAAGATGCGATCGGCCAAGCGCAGGGTGGCACAGCGCTCGGCCGTGACCTCGCCCAGCACACGCACGGCCAGCCCCGGCCCAGGGAACGGGTGGCGGCCGATGCGGTCCTCGGGGATCCCGAGCTCACGGCCGACCTCGCGGACCTCGTCCTTGAACAGCTCGCGCAGGGGCTCAAGCAGCTTGAGCTTCATGTGATCGGGCAGGCCGCCGACGTTGTGGTGCGACTTGATGGTGGTGCTCGGGCCGCCCTTGGGGGAGACGGACTCGATCACGTCCGGGTACAGCGTGCCCTGGCCAAGCCAGGCCGCACCCTCGACCTTGGCGGCCTCGGCGTCGAACACCTCGATGAACACCCGGCCGATGATCTTGCGCTTCTTCTCGGGATCGTCGACCCCGGCGAGCGCGCTCAGGAAGGCCTCGGACGCGTCGACGTGCACGAAGTGGGCGTCCTGGAGGTAGTCCTCGAAGAAGTGGGTGACCTCCTCGGCCTCGCGCCACCGCATCAGCCCATTGTCGACGAAGATGCAGGTACACTGTGCGCCGATCGCCTTGTCGAGCAGGGCGGCGACCACGGTGCTGTCCACCCCGCCGGACAGGCCGAGGATCACGTGGTCGTCCCCGACGGTCTGGCGGATCGAGGCGATCTCCTCATCGACGAAGCTGCCCATCGTCCAGTCGGCCGTGGCGTCGCACACGTCGAACAGGAAGCGCTCCAACAGCTGCTGGCCGTTGGGGGTGTGGTGCACCTCGGGGTGGAACTGCACCGCCACGATGGGACGGGAGACGTGGCCGATCGCGGCGTACG
Organism: bacterium; assembly: GCA_030424555.1. Classification (GTDB taxonomy): domain Bacteria; phylum Myxococcota_A; class UBA796; order UBA796; genus JAUHWK01. The sequence goes on from JAUHWK010000107.1 coordinate 2,111, forward strand.
GGCTGTTGCTGCTGTGGGCGATGGGCTGGAAGCCGTCCGGCAGGCGCTTGACCCGGTCGCCGTGGCTCATCCAGACGATCTCGGGGGCGTCGGTGCCGAACCCGTCGAACAGGATCCCGGGGTGGGTGGTGGTGATCTCCGCGCGGCCGAACTCCCGCTCGGCGGCAGGCTCGACCTCGCCCCCCATCGCGTGCACGAGCAGCTGCATGCCGTAGCAGATGCCGAGCACGGGGACGTCCAGCTCGAGCACCTTGGGGTCGAGCGTGGGCGCGCCCTCGGCGTACACGCTGTTGGGACCGCCCGACAGGACGATGCCCTTGATCCGGCCCTCGAGGTGGGCGGGGACGCCATCCCAGCAGGGGTGGATCTCGCAGTAGACGCGGGCTTCCCGGATGCGTCGGGCGATCAGCTGCGTGTACTGGCTGCCGTAGTCGAGGATCAGCACGAGGTCGCGGGTCATCAGATGCCTCCTGGACCGGACGCCTCGCGCCGGCCGGCCGGCTATCGGCGGGGTGGTCACCCGGCAACCGGCGCCGGGGCACGCATGGAGGCGGCACGTGACGCTCCCGGACACGATGCAGGCAGTGCAGCTCGTCACGGTGGACGAGCAAGCCCCCGTCGTCGAGGTGCGGACGGTGCCGGTGCCGCGTCCAGGACCGGGTCAGGTGCTGGTGCGGGTGGCGGCGGCCCCGCTGCATCCCGGGGACCGCATGCTGTGCCGTGGCCACCACGGCTTCCGTCGTCCCGTGCCGACCACCCTGGGACTGGAGGGCTCGGGGGAGGTGGTGGAGGCCTCTGGCGGCTTGCTGGCCCGCGGGCTGGTCGGCCGTCGGGTGGCGTTCCTGACCGACCCGGACGGGGACGGGAGCTTTGCGCCGTGGGTCGCGGTTCAGGCGGATCGGTGCTTGCCGGCCTGGTCGGCCCTCAGCGACGCGCAGGCGGCCCTGATGCTGCTCGGGCCCTGCACGGCGATCGGGCTGTTGGACGAGGCGGATCGGCTCGGCCACAAGGGCGTCGTGGTGACGGCGGCGTCGGGCGTGATCGGGCAGCTGATCTTGCGCTTGGCGGCCCACCAGAAGCGGCCAGCGGTGGCCCTGGTCGTCGGGGAGGATCGCGCCGCGCGGGTGCGGGCGATGGGGGTGGAGCACGTCGTGGACATGGAGGACGCCGACGCCGACGGGCAGCTTCGCCGGGCGGTGCGCGCGGTCCAGGCGAGCTGCGTGCTGGACGCGGTGGGGGGCGAGACCGCGTCGCGGGCGCTCGCAGCCCTTCCCGAGGGCGGCGATCTGGTCCACCACGGAACCCTCAGCGGCACGGCCCCGCAGGTGGACGCCGACGATCTGGTGTACCGGCGCAAGTCGGTGCGGGGCTACTGGTTCGAGGACCGCCTGCGCACCGACGGCATCCGGGCACGCCTGGCGTGGTTGCCGCGGTTGCGTGCCCTGTCGGGGGAGCTGGGGATCGACGTCCGCGAGGAGCTGTCCCTGGGCGAGGTTCCGGCGGCCATGTCCGCACCAACCCGGGGAACGGGCCGTCACCTGGTCCGTCCGGGGTTGACGCTGGCGGACTGATCTCCCCAGTGGCACCCTCCTTGCTTGCACCGGAGGGCTCGCGGGGTGTACGACATCGAAGACCCCCGTGTGGAGGGCGTCGATGATCGGACTCGGACTCAGGACGCAGCTTGTCCAGCGGGCGGAGCTCCGACAGGTCCTCACCCCCCAGCAGCGGCAGCTGGTGGACGTGCTGGAGCTCCCCGACGCCACCCTCGATGGGTACCTGCGCGAGCTGCTGGCCTCCAATCCCGCGCTGCAGCGGCGCCCCGACGCGAGCTTCGTGCGAGAGCTGCGTTCCGAGGCCCCCAAGGGACGCGCGGCCTCCGGAGGGGACGACGAGCTGCCCCCGATGGAGGCCCGGGTCACCGAAGAAGGGGACCTGATGGCCCACCTGCTGGAACAATTCCGGCTGGAGCGGTCCACCGACGACGAGTTCCGTGCCGCCCTGGTGATCCTCGGCAACCTCGACGGCTACGGCTTGCTGACGATGCCGCCCGAGGAGGTCGCGGACCGGGCTGGGGTCGCGCTTCACGACGTGCAGAGCGCCCAGATGATCGTGATGGGGCTGGATCCGCTGGGGTGCGGGGCGGACGATCTCGCCCACTACCTGCGTGCGATGGTCCAGCTCCAGTACCCCGAGGACCCGTTCTTCCCCGACATCGTCGGCGAGCACCTCGATGAGCTGCGGCGCAAGCGGTTCGACCGCGTCGCACAGGCCCTCGATCTCGATGTGGAGGACGTCGAGGAGTACCACCGGATGCTGGTGGAGGAGGTCGATCCCTTCCCGGCCCGCGGGTTCGCCCATGCCGAGGCGCCCGGGGCGGCGGTCGGACAGACCCTGGGGGAGCACGTCCGGCCCACGATGGACCTGATCGAGGACGAGGAGGCGGAGGGCGGGTTCAAGATCGAGATGCACGACGATCCCAGGGCCCCCGTCCGGATCAACCCCAAGTTCGAGCGCGAGGTCGCGGCAATGCCCGACGGCCCGGAGAAGAAGGAGGCGATGGAGCGCCTGGAGCAGGCCCGGGTCGTGATCCGCAGCCTGGAAGAGCGCCACAGCCTGGTCAAGCAGATCGCCGAGCTGGCGGTGCGAGGCCAACGCACCTTCCTGCACTCGGGAGACAAGGCCACGCTGGTCAACCTCACGATGGCGGAGGTCGCCGAGCAGCTGCGGCGCGACACCTCGACCGTGAGCCGGGCCGTGGCGGGGCGCTACGTGCAGTGGGGGGCGCAGACGCTGGCGCTCCGCGATCTGTTCGTGAACCGCGGCGGCGGCCAGGACACCTCGGCCGATGCCCTCAAGGCCGCGATCGAGGAGATCGTCGCGCAAGAGGACAAGCGGCGTCCGCTGTCGGACGCGGCGATCGCCAAGCAGCTGTCCGCACGAGGGATGGACGGCGTCGCGCGGCGAACGATCGCCAAGTACCGGGGGCTGCTGTTCATCCCGTCGTCACGGGACCGCAAGGCCCGCTGACGCGGCGCGCCCAGGCACCCCCGATTCTTCGTCGCTGGCTGCGGTCCTCGGTCTCGTGCACCGAGGCACGCTCCCTCCGGTCCTCGCGGGCGCTCCTCGCCTCGCGGGCCCCTGGACGCGCCGCGTGGGTTGCGGCACCCCCGATTCTTCGTCGCTGGCTGCGGTCCTCGGTCTCGTGCACCGAGGCACGCTCCCTCCGGTCCTCGCGGGCGCTCCTCGCCTGACCACCGCGGGGGCGATCAGGCGAGGGCGGAGCTCACCCCGCGCGCAGGGCGGTCTCGTCCTTGGCGTACAGCGCGAACGACTCGGCGAGCACCTTCTTCGCGGCGGCCGCACCGAGCATGTCGGTGACCTCGACGCTCTTGCGCTCCAGCGTCTTGTAGTCGAGGAAGAACTGACGGATCTCGGCGAAGCGATGCGCGGGGATCTCGGCGATGTCGGTGTAGTCGCGCCACGACGGGTCGTCGGCGTGCACGGCGATCAGCTTGTCGTCGCCCTCGCCGCCGTCGATCATCTTCATCACGCCGATGATGCGGACCTGGCACAGGCTGCCGGGCACGAACGCGTGGTCGCCCAGGACGAGGACGTCGATGGGGTCGCCGTCGTCGCAGTAGGTGCGGGGGATGAAGCCGTAGTTGGCCGGGTAGACGCAGCTGCTGTGCAGGATGCGGTCGACCGCGATCAGGCCGGTGTCCTTGTCCAGCTCGTACTTGACCTTGGACCCGCGGGGGACCTCGATCATGGCCGTGAACACGTCGGCTTCGGGGTTCATCTTGATGTCATGCCAGGGGTTGAACATGGGATCTCCAGTGTGTGCGGGGCGGCCCATATGCAGGCGGCGCGCGTCCTGCCTCCGAGGAGACCGAACGCGCGCCGTGCGCGGACCGAGGGGTCCAGGAGGGGCTACGGGGTGCCGAGGCCGGCGGGGGTCTCCGCGTCGCTGAACCCGCCCTGCTCCTCGAGCGTGACGTTCTGGATCAGGAAGGCGCGCTCGATGGTGGCGCTGGCCGACTGGTCCTGGGTGATCTCCAGGCGGCAGTTGCTGGCCGAGCACTCCTCGTCCTCGGTGTTCTCCACGCCGCCGCCGATCAGGCCGGTGTCGTCCTCGTCCTCGTCGTCCAGCTCCATGTACTGGTCCCACGGGTTGGAGGGGAACGGCGGGGTGTCGAAGTCGTCCGGATCCCACTCGTCGGTCTGCAGCCAGGTGGAGACGACCTTCGAGACGTTGCGCCAGGAGCCGATCCAGATGTTGCCGGACTCGCGCTCGAGCGTGAACGTCTCGGTGATGGTGCCGTCGACCTCGGACGTCTCCTTGTAGTCGCCGCTCTCGTGCTCGAGGGTGGTGTCGCCGCGCTCGAACCGCTCACCGGTGAAGGTGAGGGTCTTGCCGTCGAGCATGCCCGGGTAGATCATCCCGTCGCGCAGGAGCAGCTTGTCGCCGTTGGGCCCCTCGAGGATCTCGACGATGATCAGGTTGTTGGACTGCTCGGCGTTGGACTCGACGGTCCACTCGTCGGAGCCGCCAGACGAGTTGTCGACGCAGGACGCGTCTTCGAAGTTCTCGTCGCACTCGAACTCACCGGCGTCCATCTGGTAGTTGCCGATGCTGAAGTACCACAGGCCGGGGAGCAGGCCGTTGGCACCACAGGCGCCGAGCCCGAGGGCAAACAGCGGGAGGAAGGGGCGGAAGGTCATGGGGACTCCTTGGAAGGCGGCGCGCTCATAGTGGACGTTCAACCGTCTGGCAAGCGTGTACCGGACGGATCCTTGACAGGTGTTGCCGAAACCGGCGGGCCTCGCCTGCATTCCCGCGACGGGGGATGGGGCGTGCAGGGTGTGTCACGCTACGGGGTGGCCTGCGGTCCGGGAGGACGATGACTCGCACCGTCGAACGCTGGATCGTGGTGGGCCTCGGGGGTGGGGTCGTCACGATCGGCGTGCTGGTGGCGGGGCTGCTGGCGTGGGGGCTGTCGGGGGGACTGTCCCCGGCGACTTCCACGGCCGATCCGGTGTGGGAGACGGTGGTGCTGCCGCTGCCCGACGGCCTGGGACGGGTCGCGCTGCGGCGGGATGCCTCCCACATGGCCGACGGGGCGCGGCAGGTTCTGGTCGAGCCCGTGCAGGGGGACGTCCGCCGCTTGCCGCTGTGGGACCTGGGGAGCCCGTCGGCCACGGTGGACGTGTGGCTCGTGCCCTGGCCAGACCGGGACGGGGCGGCGCTGTGGCTGGAGGATCCCCCGTCCGCCCTGCGGATCGACCTGAACACCGGCCGGACACAGCGGCTGTGGCGTCAGGAGGACCGGCGGTGGCTGGTGGACGTCGTCTCGCCCGAGGGGTCCGCCCCGACGGAGGGAGGGCTGCCGGTCGCGGAGGGGCGCGCGGTGGCCCTGGACGGAGACTGGCCGCCCCCGTCGCGGATCCGGCTGGGCCGGGTCGTGGAGGTCGAAGGGATCTGGCGGTTCGAGCCCGTACGCTGACCGTGCGGAACGATCGGGGCCGGCTCAGGGCCCGGCGTCGATCACGGTGCGGACGGCGGCCCCGTACCAGCGCTTGTTGCTGTCGGTGGTGGTCAGGGGCGTCAGCTGCGGGGTGCCGTCGGACGGGTCGAACGAGAAGATCGCGCCGCCCGCATCGAACACGTAGATCCGGCCGTCGAGCCAGCCCGCGATCCCAAACGCCTCGTTGTAGGTGGCCTGGCCGATCGCCGGGGTGGACCCGATGCGCTCCAGCACGGCACCGTTGGCGGGGTTGATCCGCACGACGTCGGTGACGTTGAGGTTGCCGCTGGGGTGGACGGTGGCGAACGTGCCGACGCCCTCGATGCTGAAGGCGTCGCCGCTGGCGGTCGTGAAGCTGCTGTACTGGGTGCCGCCCGCGGATCCGGTGAAGCCGCCCAGGCGCGAGACCGTGATCGGGTCGTCCAGCCAGTGGATCTGGTACCAGCCGGTGCCGCTCATCGCGGCCATGGTGGCGTCGGCTCCGGCGGCGCCCGGGGGCAGCAGGGTGAGGCCGACGAAGGTCTTGCTCTCACCGGGCAGCTCGGGAAGCTCTGCGATCGCGAAGCACTCGGCCGTGATCGGGCTGCAGATGTACAGCCGGTCCCGCGTGATGCCGTACAGCACGCCGAACTGGTCGATCGCGATGTCGAGCAGCGAGGAGCTGGCGTCGTTGGCGGTGACGCCCGTGGGGCCGTCGGACAGCACGATGGTGTCGATGCGGGTGAGGGTGTCGTTGGTGACGTCGAAGCCCCACAGGCCGTCGGACGATCCGTTGTCGTCGTGGGCGTACAGGGTGTCGCGGCTCACGGTGCCCGGCCACTGCGGGTCGTCGGGCCAGCGATCGGGGCCGCTGAGGCCACGGCTGGGGTCGAAGTCGGGGATGAAGTCGCCGTCGCGGTCGTCGTCGCAGGCGTCGCCGATCATGTCGATGTCGGCGTCTTCCTGGCCGGGGTTGGACACGCCCGGGCAGTTGTCCAGCCCGTTGCGGACGCCGTCGTCGTCGGCATCCTGCAGATCGGAGTCGAGCGAGGCGGTGTCGAAGCCCGTGTCGGCGGGACCGCTGTCCTCGGAGTCGCTGCCGGCGCGATCCGTGTCGCTCGGGTTCCCCCCCGGCAGATCCACCGTGCAGGCGGGGAGAAGCAGGGACCACAACACCAACGAGGAAGGACGGACCATGGCGGACTCCGGACGACCCCGCCCTTTCGCACGTCCTGGCGGTCGGCGCCCGTGACGAATCCCTGACAGAGGGATTGACACTGATGTCAATCCGCGTTGTGGGAGGCAGGTGTCAGGCCGGGGAGCATCGGTGGCGGCATCGGATCGGGGGCAGGGTGCAGCCGCGGGCGCGGCGCCGGAAGATCGGCGCCAGCGCATCCTCGACGCCGCGGTGTCGGTGTTTGCGCGCGACGGCCGCCATGGCGCCCGCATCCAGGACATCGCGGACGCAGCGGGCGTCGCCTACGGGCTGGTGTACCACTACTTCGGCACCAAGGACGCCCTGCTCGCCAGCATCTACGACGACAACTGGCGGGTATTCGCCGACGTGGTCGAGGGCATCGCGATCCGGCCTCGCCCGGTCGACGACAAGCTCCGCGCGATCGTCGACTACGCGGTGGGCGCGCTCGACGCGTTCCCCGATCGCGTCCGCATCATCGTGCTGGAGTACGGCCGCAGTGCGGCGCGGGGCGATCCGCTGGACCACCCGGACGTGGCGCGGGCGCTGGGCAGCGTGCGCGACATCCTCGCCCAGGCTGCGCGCGAGGGACGGGTCGCACCGGATGTCGACCCCCACACCCTGTCCCTGCTCTGGATGGGCACCCTGGAGGCCGCCGTCGCCACCACGGCGTTTGGTCCGGCCCATCGCCCGTCCGCAGCCCACCTGCGCCGCGCCGTGCACGCGGTGGTGCAGGGCATCGTCGGACCCCCTCCCGCCACGCCGTCCCTGCCCCCGGGATCGGCCGCCGCGGACGCCCTCGACTGACCCTCGCCCCCTCCGGAGGCCGCATGCACTTCGAGACCACCGACCAGCAGCGCGATCTGTACGAAGGCGCCAGGGCCTTCGCGGCCCAGGAGATCCACCCGTCGGTGTTGGCGCGGGATCGGGGGGAGGTGTTCGACCGCTCCCTGTGGACCAAGATGGGCGAGATGGGCCTGCTCGGCGCCCCCATCCCCGAGGCGTACGGCGGCACCGGCCTGTCCTGCCTCGACACGTGCATGGTCAAGGAGGGCTTTGGGCACGGGTCGCAAGACGGCGGCACCGCGTTGGCCTGGGGCGCCCACACCATCCTGTGCGGCGTGCCCATCTGGAAGCTGGGCACCGAGGAGCACAAGCAGCGCTACCTGCCCAAGCTGTGCTCGGGGGAGTGGATCGGCGGCTTCTGTCTGTCCGAGCCCGACTCCGGGTCCGATGCCGCGGGCATGAAGACCCGCGCGGTCAAGCGCGGAGACCGCTGGATCCTCAACGGCACCAAGATGTGGATCACCAACGGCCCGGTGGGGGACGTGTTCGTCGTCACCGCGGTCACCAACCCCGACGCCAAGCCGCGCGCGGCCGGGATCTCCACCTTCCTCGTCGAGCGGAGCTTTCCGGGCTTCAAGGTGGGGCAGGAAATCGAGAAGATGGGGATGAAGACCAGCCGCACGAGCGAGCTGGTGTTCGAGGACTGCGAGGTGCCCGAAGAGAACCTGCTGGGCATGCAGGACTTCGGGTTCCTGATCACCGCCAAGCTGATCCTGGGCTGGGAGCGGAGTTGCTTGATGGCGCCGGGCCTCGGCTCGGTGAAGGCCACGATCGACCGCACGGC
>JAUHWK010000108.1 GCA_030424555.1 bacterium
TCGACACCACCATCAACGACTGGCACACCTGCCCCGCCGGCGGCCGGATCAACGCGTCGAACCCGTGCTCCGAGTACATGTTCCTCGACGACACGGCCTGCAACCTGGCGTCGCTCAACCTGGTCCGGTTCTGGGACGACGCGGGCCGCGCCTTCGATCTGGACGGGTACCGCCACGCCGTGCGCCTGTGGACCCAGGTCCTCGAGATCAGCGTCACGATGGCCCAGTTCCCCTCGGCCGCGATCGCCGACGGCTCCTGGCGCTACCGCACCCTGGGGCTGGGGTACGCCAACCTCGGCGCCCTGCTGATGCGCATGGGCCACCCGTACGACAGCGTCGAGGGCCGCGCGATCGGCGCCTCCCTCACCGCCGTGCTCACCGGCACCTCGTACGCCGAGAGTGCCCGCATGGCCGCCGCCCTCGGCCCGTTCGCCGGCTGGGCGGACAACGGCGACGCGATGCTGCGCGTGATCCGCAACCACCGCCACGCCGCCTACGACGCCGCCCCCTCTGCCTACGAGGGCCTGTCCACGCGCCCCGTGGGCCTCGACGCCGCCCACGCTCCCGCCGCCTTCGTCACCGCGGCCAAGGAGGCGTGGGACGAGGCGCTGTCCCTCGGCGAAGCCCACGGCTACCGCAACGCCCAGGTCAGCGTGCTGGCCCCCACCGGCACGATCGGGCTGGTGATGGACTGCGACACCACCGGGGTCGAGCCCGACTTCGCCCTGGTCAAGTACAAGAAGCTCGCCGGGGGAGGCTACTTCCGCATCATCAACGCGTCGGTGCCGCCCGCCCTTCGCGCCCTCGGGTACAACGACGCCGCCGTCGAGCGCGTCATCCGCCACGCCACCGGGCACGGCACCCTGCGGGGCGCCCCCGCGATCGACCACGACGCCCTGCGCGCCAAGGGCCTCGACGACGACGCCCTCGCCCGGATCGAGGCCGCCCTGGAGCACGCGTTCGACCTGCGCTTCGCCGTCACGCCCACCACCGTGGGCGAGGCCATCCTGCGCGACGCCGGGCTGTCCCCGGCCCAGCTCGCCGATCCCACCCTGGATGTGCTGTCCTACCTGGGCTTCACCGCCGACGAGATCGCACGCGCCAACCGGTGGGTCAGCGGCACGATGTCGGTCGAGGGCGCCCCCGACCTGGATCCCGTCCACCTCCCGGTGTTCGACTGCGCCAACCGATGCGGTCAGGACGGCACCCGCATGATCGCGTTCGAGGGCCACATCCGGATGATGGCTGCCGCCCAGCCCTTCCTCTCGGGCGCGATCAGCAAGACGATCAACATGCCCAACGACGCCACCCTCGAGGACGTCCGCAAGGCCTACGCCCTGTCGTGGCGCCTGGGCGTGAAGGCCATCGCCCTGTACCGCGACGGCTCCAAGCTCTCCCAGCCCCTGTCGGCCGTCCTGTCCGACGACGTGTTCGGTGCGCTCGACGCCGCGCCGCTCCCCGTGGGCGCGCCGCCTCCCGTTCGCGAGATCGCCGAGCGCATCGTCGTCCGCTACCTCGCCAAGCGGCGCAGCCTCCCCGCCCGACGCGGCGGGTACACCCAGAAGGCCGTCGTTGGCGGCCACAAGGTGTTCCTGCGCACCGGGGAGTACCCGGACGGTAGCCTGGGCGAGATCTTCATCGACATGCACAAGGAGGGCGCCGCCTTCCGCTCCCTGATGAACGCGTTCGCGATCGCGATCAGCATGGGGATCCAGCACGGCGTGCCGCTCGAGAAGTTCGTCGAGCAGTTCGTGTTCAGCCGGTTCGAGCCCAACGGCATGGTGCAAGGCCACGACCGCATCATGATGGCGACCAGCATCATCGACTACATCTTCCGCGACCTGGCCGTGAACTACCTGGGCCGCGACGACCTCGCCCACGTCAGCGAGGAAGACCTCCGCCACGACGCCCTCCACCAGGCCACCGAGGGCTCCGACGAGCCCGAGTGGACCGAGGAGGAGGAAGTCGAGGTGCACCGCTACGTCGTCGGCGAGCCGATCGACGTCGACGCCCTCCCACCCGAGGCGTCCCCCGCCTCGCCCTCCGCCCGCGTCACCATGGCGCCGGCCCCCCCCCTCTCGGCGGACGGACACGTGTCCGGTCTCTCCGCCTCCGACTCCCGGATCAACCAGGTCCGGGAGGCCCGCGCCCGCGGGTACGAGGGAGTCCCCTGTGACGAGTGCGGTGCCATGACGATGGTCCGCAACGGCACCTGCCTGAAGTGCCTCACCTGCGGCAGCACCAGCGGCTGTAGCTGACCCGGCGGCGGGACGAGCGTTCCCCGTCCCCCGCCCTCGGTCCGCACACCCGCCCCGCCTCCGCCCTGGGGTTCACCACCGCGGCCGTCCCGATCCCCGCGATCGGGACGGCCGTCGTCTGTCCGACCCCGGTCCTACGCGCTACCCGGCCCGCCCCGCGATCCCCGAGAGGCCCCATGAGCACGCGCACCCCCGAGGACGAGCTCTCCACCGTCGACGGCGCCGTGCGCCAAGCCGAGCATGCGCGGATGGAGGGGGACCTCCCCACCGCCGTCCGCCACCTCGCGATCGCCTGTGTGCCGAGCCCGCCGCGCGCTCCCCAGGCCCGGGCCGTGCTCGCCGACGCCGTCGGGGACCTGCTGGTCGAGGGCGGCGATCTGGACGGCGCCGACCTTGCTCGTACCGTGGCGAGTGCGCCCGACGACCCCGATGCCTGCTTCGATCTCGGCTACCGGCTGATGCATCACGGCCTCGCCCACCTCGCCGAGGCCTTCCTAGCCCCCGCGGCGATGGCCCGGCGGGACGCCGTCCCCGTCTGGCTCGAGTACCTCGCCGCCCTCGATCGAATCGGACGGCACGATCGCGCGCTGGAGGTCACGGACGCCAACCCCACGCTGGTCGAGCGCAGCGCGGCCGTTCGCTACTTCCGGGCGTTTCACGCCCTGCTCACGGCCCGGATCGACCTGGTGCGCCAGCTCGTCCCCACCCTCGACGATCCCGTCGACGACGTCGTGGTCGCCGGCCGACATCGCCTGGAGGCCGTGCTCGCGCGCGCGGACGCGATCGGTCCCCACGCCCCCTTGGATCGTGAGGACCTTCGCGGGTGGCACATGGCGCTCAACGGGGGCCTGCTGCTCACCCTCGCCGACGAGGGGGAGGACGTGATGCGCGGGCGCTGGGCGATGGTCGCCCCCTCGGCCGAGATGGTGTGCGGCATGCTGGACGCGGCCGCCACCCTGCTCGACGCGCTCGGAGACCCCGTGCAGCGCGTGCTCGTGATCCCCGACCGCGACAGCCAGATCGTCGCGCACGTCGCGGCCCGGCGGCTGGACGTGCCGGTCGAGCCGTGGTCGCCCGACGCCGAGGGGCTCATCGTGGTGTGGGACCCCGACGAGCTCGACGCCCCCACCATCGCCCGGCTCCAGCGCCACCGTCCCGGTCAGCGCCTGCTCGCGTGCTCGGTGCGCTGGACCGAGGTCCCGCCCTTCGCCCCCGACCTCGTCGGCTGGCTGCACCAGATCCTGCTCGCGCCATGGAACGGCGCCCTGCGCAAGGATCCCGAGACCGGCGACGTCCACCGCCTGCCGTCCGACGCCCGCCCGGTCGAGGCGATCGCCGCCGAGCTGGCGCGCGCCGAGGTCGCCAAGGACCCCACCGCCACCAAGCGCCTACGAGCTCTCGCCGACGCCTGCCGTGGCCTCCCTGAGCCCGCCCTTCCCGGGGTGTTCCGCGACGGCGGCCTCCGCCCCCTGCTGTGGGAGGGCGCACCCGTCCACAGCGCGCGCTTCCTCTGAGCCACGCGCCCCGCCCGCGGGATCGCCACCGCCACCAGGCCGAACGCCGCCACGAGGGTGCCCTTCGGCGCGGGCAGCACGCAGCGCGTCACAGCCCCGAGTCCGTCTCGAACGCACAGTAGCCTTCGACACAGTTTGCCAGGGGCGGGCCATAGCAGTCGCAGAAGGCGTACCCGCAGCCGGCCGCACCGTATGCGGTGTTCAGCGCCGCCAGGGCCTCCTGGGTCGTGCCGCCGACCACCGCCAGCTCGTAGCAGCCGCCAAGGCCGGAGAACCCACAGTACCCACCGAGGACCACACAGTCCGATGGGTCCTGGCAAGCCGGGGTCTGAACCAAGCGGGCGTACTCCGCCTCGAGCTCCCCGCACGTGCGCGGGTCCGTGTCCACCGAGCCAGGATCGGTGTCCTCGACCGCTTCGGAGTCCGCGTCCGTGTCCGTCGGCCCGCTGTCCTCGGCCCCGGTGTCGGTGATGTTGGCGCTGTCCGCTGTGTCCCCGGACGGGGGCGCATCGAGGTCGGACGACCCGCCGGAACACCCGACGAGCCCCCACACCAGCAGCCAGCGCACAGACTGCGTCCTCAAGCGACCGGCTCCACCCACACGGCCCATCCGACCCTCCACGTCGGCCCAGCGGACCGCCCAGAAGGCCACCCTAGCGCCCCTCCGAGGGGCCCGCAGGACCCACCGACGGCCCGTCTGCGTGAGCCAAACCAACGCAACCCCGCCCCGCGACGTGGCGTCGCGAAGGCAGGGTGGTGTGGAGGCCAGGCGTGCCGCGATGCCGCAGCAGCGCGTGCGGACGCGCGGGACCGAGGCCTGCAGCGGAGCGACGCGGTGTCCGCGCCGCCATGCCGCAGCGACTCAGTCCTGCGTGACCTCAGTCCTGCTTGACGTACGGGAGCAGCGCGATCTGGCGCGCGCGCTTGATGGCACCCGCCACCTGACGCTGCTGCTTGGCCGTGAGGCCCGTGGCGCGACGGGGCAGGATCTTGCCGCGCTCCGTGAGGAAGCGCTGGAGACGACGGACGTCCTTGTAGTCGACGAGCTCGCCATCCTTGAGCGGCGAGGCCTTGCGACGGGCCATGGGGCCCTCCATTCGATGCGGGTGTGGTTCGTGGACGATGGCGAACACCCGGAGGTGCTCGCGAACCCTGCGTTCCGCAGGACAACCGCCGCCGTCTAACGACCTACGGCCCGTCCGTCACGTCGGCCACGCCTGACACCCAGGACACGCCCAGGTGGATCGGCCTCCCTGGGCAAACCGGACGACGGTCGTGCCGCACCGCGGGCAGGGCGACCCCTCGCGACCGTACACCTGAAACGGGTTGTCCCCGCCCGCGGAGACGTAGGCGACGTCCCCCTCGGTGTCGGTGGCCGCCAGCGCCCGATCCAGGGTGCGGGGGATGGCCGCGGCGAGCCGGGTCCAGCCGGCCGGGTCCACGGCCGTCCCGCGGGTGCGCGGATCCAGGCCTGCCTCGAACAGGGCCTCGGCGGCGTGGATGTTGCCCAGACCGGCGATGCGTGCCTGGTCCATCAAGGCCGTCTTCAGGGCGCCCGCCCCCACCGCGGCCGCCAGAGAGGGCCCATCCCAGGGGTACGCCGCCGCATCCGGTCCCATCCCCTCGTCGAGGCCCTCGGGATCGTCGGGGACCACGCACCCGAACCGCCGCGTGTCCACCAACCATACGACCGTGTCGGCCGTTCGCCACCCGAACCGGGCGTGACGGGGCGCCGCGTCGTCGGGTCGGCGCTTGGCGAGCCACCCCGACATCCCCAGGTGAACCGACATCCAGCGGTCGCCGAACCGGAGGCGAAGGCGCTTGCCGTGGCGGGCGGATCCATCGAGTGTGCGGCCCGCCACCCACGCGACCGCCACCGCGCCGTCGGGGTGGGCGTCCCGGGGGGAGGTGCTGCGTCGGGCCCGGATGGTCGTCGGCTCCGGCACCTCAGGCGCCCGGAGCACCGCACCGTCCAGCCAGCGATGCAGCTGACGGCGTGCGACCTCGACCTCGGGAAGCTCGGGCACCCGGCCTCCTGGATCAGCCCTTGAGGGCCGCCAGCAACCGCTCGGTCACGCCGTCCATCGGCCCCACGCCGTTCACACGGCTCAGCTTGCCCTGCGCCGCGTAGTACGGGACGAGCGGGGCGGTCTGCGCGTGGTACGCCGCCAGGCGGGTACGCACCTTGGGCTCGGTGTCGTCGTCGCGCTGCACCAGCCGATCCGCGACCGCCTCGGGCGGCGGATCGAACGTCAGGTGGTAGATGGCGCCGGTCTCGGGATCGGTGCGCCGCCCAGTGATCCGCTCGACGATCAGCTCGTCGGGGACCTCAAGGAGCACCACGGTGTCCAGCGGCGTGCCGTCCCCGTCGAGGATGGCGTCGAGCGCCTCGGCCTGGGGGATCGTGCGCGGGAACCCGTCGAGCAGGACGCCAGCCTGGGCGTCGTCCTCGCGCAGGCGATCGGCCACGATGCCCACGACCACGTCGTCGGGAACCAGTCCACCAGCGTCCATGTGGCGCTTGGCGGCCACGCCCATCTCGGTGCCAGCCTTGACCGCCGCGCGCAGCATGTCGCCCGTCGACACATGGATGACGCCGAGCGCCTCGACGAGACGCTTGGCCTGGGTGCCCTTGCCGGCACCAGGGGGACCGAGGAACACGAGACGCATGCCGACCTCCGGGAGGGGCCCTCGTGTAGCGTCCCACGGGGGCGGCGGTCCAGCCCCGATCACGGGTTGCCCGGTGCGGGGCGGCGGAGGCGGGATTCCACGCAAGGTCACGGGCGCCGACGTCGGACGGACCCACGGGTTAGTGCGCCCCGCTTGCCCCGAGGCCGTTCCCCGCGATGCCTGTCGCTGCCACCGACGCCCCATCCTCACCCCCGGTGTCGACCCTGGTGGTCGACGACCTCAGCCGCCGCTTCGGGCGTCGCTGGGCGCTCGCGCGGGTGTCCCTCACGGTGCCGGCCGGGGGCGGGCTGCTCCTGCTCGGCGCCAATGGCTCGGGCAAGACCACCCTGCTGCGAACCCTCGCCACCGCGTTGCGTCCCCACCGCGGCAGCGCCTCGCTCGGCGGACGGGATCTGTGGGAGGACCGCCGCGCCCTGCGTCCACGCATCGCCCTGCTCACCCACGCCCCGGGCCTGTACGCCGACCTGTCCGCCGCCGAGAACCTGCGCGCCTGGGCCGCGATGGGCGGCCATGCCGTCGACGCGGCCGCACGCCTGGCCGAGGTGGGCCTCACCGACGCCGCAGACCGGGTCGTGCGCACGTTCTCCGCTGGGATGGTCCGACGCCTGGCGCTCGCCCGCATCCTGCTCAAGTCCCCCGATCTCGTCTTGCTGGACGAGCCGTTCTCCGCGCTGGATCCAGAGGGGCGCGCGGTGGTGGCCAAGGCCGCCCAGGCGGTGCGGGCCCGCGGCGCCACCCTGGTGCTCAGCACCCACCACGCCCCGCTGGCCGCTTCCCTGTGCGACCAGGCGATCCGCCTGCACGAAGGGCAGATCGTGTGGCGGGGCGCGCCCGACGACCCCCAAGCCGCCGTCCCGGCCGACGGAGCGCTCGTATGACCGGCGTGCGCGCGGTGGCCGCGGTGGTGGGTCGAGAGCTCCGCACCGAGTGGCGGGATCGCAGCCGCGTCGGCGGCCTGTTCGTGTACGGGTTCGCCCTGGTCCTGGCCCTCGCCTTCGCCATGCCCGGTCCCCACATGCTGCCCGACCTCGCGGGCGGGGCGCTGTGGTTGGGCCTCGTCCTCGCCAGCACCCGCGCGCTGGACGCGTCGTTCGCCACCGAGCTGGAGCACGGCGCGCTGGAGGCGATGCTGCTGTGGCCGGTCCCCCCCGCCGCAATCTTCTACGGCAAGGCGCTGGCCAACACGATCGTCCTGCTGATGGTCGCCTGCTTCCTCGCCCCGATCGTGGGGTTGCTGTACCACCCCGAGCCCAGGGGCAGCCTGTGGATGCTCCCCCTGGTCATGGTGGCGGGCTGCATGGCATTGGCTGCACCCGGTACGTTGGTGGCGTCGCTCACCTCCCGCGCCCGCGGGTCGAGCGCCCTGCTCCCGGTGCTGCTGTTTCCGCTGGTGGTCCCCGTGCTGCTGGCCTCCGCCCGCGCCACCACCCTGCTGCTCGAGGGGGACCCGATGAATCAGGCAGACGACTGGCTCGGCGTGCTCGTCGTGTTCAACCTCCTCCACTGGTCGCTGGACGCGCTGCTGTTCGAGCGCGTGATCGACGAAGGATGACGGCATGGAGCTGATGCGCATCAAGGATCTCCCGATCACCGCAGACCTCGCCGGGTTCGCGGCGGTCGTCGGCGTGATCGCCCTCGGGGCGGTGGCCTGGGTCGCACGCGGTGGCCTCACCCGCCGCTGGGAGCACCTCGTGGGCCTGCTCGGCCTGTGGATGGTGATCGTCGGCCAGTACATGGGCCTGGTGAGCAGCCCCCGCGAGCGGATGATGGGTGAGGTCGGACGCATCCTGTACGTCCACGTGCCCAGCGCATGGCTGACCATGCTCACGTTCACGTTCACCTGCGCGTTCGCCACCTTCTTCCTGTTCAGCGGCAAGCGACACTGGGACCACCTCGTCGAGGCCACCGCCGAGGTCGGGGTCGTCCTGAGCATCCTGCTCCAGGCCACCGGAATGCTGTTCGCCAAGCCCACCTGGGGGGTGTTCTGGGACTGGGACCCGCGCTTGGTCAGCACCACCGTGATGATGCTGTCCTTCATGGGCGTGCTCACGCTGCGCGGCCTGCTCGACGACGTCGATCGCCGTGCCACCTGGACCTCCGTCGGCTCGATCCTCGCCACCACGTCGATGATCGTGACGTACTTCTCCGTGCGGTGGTGGCGGTCGATCCACCAGATGCAGTCCAGCCCCGACACCGTGGCCGACCCGATGGTCTTCGTGCTGCGCTGGAACGCGTTCGCCTTCTTGTTCCTGACCGTGTGGTTCGTCGTGCAACGCGCCCGGCTGTCCGCGCGCCGCGAGGCCCTGGATGCCCCGCCCGCCCTGCCCGAGGAGGTGCCCGCATGACCCCCGAAGAGATCGGTGGCGGCGTCGTCAGCGGTGGCTGGACCTACGTGATGGTGTCCTACGCCGCGACCTGGATCCTGCTCGGCGGATACGCCGTGTCCTTGTGGCGACGACACCTCGCCACCACCCGGGAAGAAGCCCAGGGAGGTTCTCCATGAACGACGCATCCCGACGCCGACTGCTCGCGCTGGGCGCCCTGCTGATCGGCGGAGGCGCCGTGGGCTGGATGAGCATGTCCACCATGGGCGACGACCTCGTCTACTACATGTCCCCCACCGAGCTCGTCGCGAAGGGCGAGGC
Organism: bacterium; assembly: GCA_030424555.1. GTDB lineage: Bacteria > Myxococcota_A > UBA796 > UBA796 > JAUHWK01. The sequence continues at coordinate 9,109 of JAUHWK010000108.1, forward strand.
CGGCCGCGACGCCACCGTGCGGATCATGGGCCTCGTCGCCGCCGACAGCGTCGACTGGCGTCCCCAGGAGCAGCTGCTCCGCTTCCGCATCGACGACGGCCAGACCACCCTGGCGATCGAGGGCCGGGGCGCGCCCCCCCAGATGTTCCGCGAGGGCATCGGCGTCGTGGTCGAGGGCCGGCTCGGCAGCGACCAGGTGTTCCGCAGCCACGACGTGCTGATCAAGCACGACAACGAGTACCAGCCGCCCCAGGAGGGCGAGCACCCCGGCGACATCTACAAGACGCTGGCGGAGGGCTCGTGATCCCCGAGCTCGGCACCGGGCTCGTGCTGCTGTCGCTGTTCTTTGCCGCGGCCGGCACCGCACTGGGCATTGCCGCGGGCTGGCAGCGCCACCTGGCGGCGTGGGCGTGGGCGCGCCGGGCCGCGTTTGGGTTCAGCCTGTCGATGATCGGCGCCAACCTGCTGATGGTCTACGCGCTCGTCGCCAAGGACTTCAGCGTCCACTACGTCGCGGAGGTCGGCAGCAAGGCCACGCCGTTCGCGTTCAGCGTGGTGAGCCTGTGGGCCAGCCTCAACGGCTCGATCCTGTTCTGGGGCGGCATCCTCGCCGTGTACACCCTGGCGTTCGTCGCGGCCCACGGTCACCGTCACCGCGAGTACATGCCGTGGACGCTCGCCGTCCTGCTGGCCAACGCGGTGTTCTTCACCTTGCTCGTCGGGGGCATCGCCAACCCGTTCGAGCGGATGAGTCCGATCCCGCTGGACGGCCCGGGCCCCAACCCGCTGCTACAGAACCACTGGCTGATGATCGTCCACCCGCCCACGCTGTACCTTGGGTATGTCGGGATGGTCGTGCCGTTCGCGATGATCTGCGCCGCCCTGTTCGCGGGCCGGCTCGACGCCGGGTGGATGCTGCCGCTCCGTCGCTGGATGCTGATCCCGTGGACCTTCCTCACCGTCGGCATCGTGCTGGGCGGTTGGTGGTCGTACGGCGTGCTCGGGTGGGGCGGCGCGTGGGCGTGGGATCCGGTCGAGAACGCGAGTTTCCACCCGTGGCTCACGGGCACCGCGTTCCTGCACTCCGCCATGGTGTTCCAACGCCGTGGCACCCTGCGGGTGTGGACCCTCGTGCTCGGGATGGCCACCTTCCTGCTCACGCTCGTCGGCACGTTCATGACGCGCTCGGGCGTGTTCAACAGCGTCCACAGCTTCACCCAGTCCGACATCGGGCCGGTGTTCCTCGTCTACATCGGGATCACCCTGACGTTCTCGGTGGTGCTGCTCGCCCTGCGGGAGCACACG
>JAUHWK010000109.1 GCA_030424555.1 bacterium
CCATGGGCGGGTCCTCGGGTGTGCTGCTGGCGATCTTCTTTGCCGCGGCCGGGGATGCCTCGGCCAATGGGCTGAGTTCCATCGAGGCGCTGAAGGCCGGGCTGGACCGCATCCTCACCGAGAACGTCCCCAGCATCCAGGCGTCCGAGGCCATGCTCAGCGCCCTCGCCCTCGACGGCCCCGACACCTCCGAGCAGTTCGAGGCCGCCCTCGCCGACGCCCGCGCCCACGTCACCCTGCCCGAAGAAGCTCCCCTGATCGATCGGATCGCCGACCGGTGGCCCAGCGCCGTGGAGGGCAGTCCGATCGCACGACGCGCCGTGATCGCCGACATCGAGGACCTCGCGCGCGCCAACCGCAGCTCGATGAAGGAGGCCGACCGCGCCGCCCGGTTCCTCGGCACCGCAGGCGCCTGGGCCATGGTCGTGCTGGGGGCGCTGGGGTTCGGGCTGGGATTGCTGGTCCAGCGGCGCCTCCGGGAGCGGATCGAGCTGCCCATCCTCCGCCTGGACGACACCCTGGCCGCCGCCCGGCGCGGCGACGAGCAGCGTCGCTGTCACCAGGACGCCGCCCCTTGGGAGCTGACCCGCTCGTCCGACAACGCGAACTGGCTGCTGTCCCAGGTGTTCGAGCGGCCCCAGGTCTCCGATCCGCCCGCTCCGGATGACCGCGCGATGGCGCTGCACCTGCTCGATCTGTTCGAGGCCCCGCTGATCGTGGTCGGCACGGACGGCCGTGTGCAGGCGATGAACCTCTCGGCGATGCGGGCTGGGTGGGACGACGATCCAGGCATCGCGCGCCGCCTCGCCGACGCCGTGGCCGCGAGTGCCCTGCTCCCCAAGGGCTGGTCCGCGACGCCCATCCCCAACTCCTCGCTCGTCCTGTGTCGTCGCGATCCGTCCTGTGATCCCCCGCCCCCCCTGGACGACCCGCCCTCGGGTGACGACCCCCAGGAGGACCCGAACGACGATCCGGAGGCCTGAGATGTCCCGAGGCACGGTCCGCGTGACCATTCCCCGCGGATCAACGCCCGCGCTCATGGGACTCACCGTCGTCAACCTGGTGGTGTTCGGCCTGTGGCAGGTCGCCTTGACCCTCGGGGGGCCGCTGCCCGATCTGATGGCCACGTTCTTCACCACAAGCGACACGCTGGTGATGTCGGGCTTCGTGTGGACCCTGCTGGGCTCGGCGTTCAGCCACCTGAGCCCGCCGCACCTGTTCCTCAACATGCTGGCGCTGTGGGTGTTTGGCCGGGACGTGGAGCGTGTGGTCGGCACCCGGGGCATGCTCCACTTGTACGTCGCGGGCGGCATCCTCGCGTCCCTGGGCCACGTCGCCTACAACCTCGCCACCGGGGTCACAGTGCCAGCCCTTGGGGCGTCCGGGTCGGTGATGGCCATCGCGGTCGTGAGCGCCCTGCTGTTCCCCAACCGGCTGCTGCTCGTGATGTTCATCCTCCCCATGCGCCAGATCACCGCAGTGGGCCTGTTCATCCTCCTCGACCTGTTCGGGATGATCTCTCCGGGTGCGGACACCGTCGCCCATGCCGCCCACCTCGGCGGCGCCCTGTACGGCTGGCTTTACTACCGGCGGCAGCTCGCCCACTACCTCGCGGCCCAGATCGCCCAGTGGCGCCAAGCCCGTCACCTGGATCCAGAGGACGTCTCGCGCTGGAACCACCCCGTGGCATAGGGTGTCGCCTCGACGGGTCCACGCAGGTACGGACCCGCAGCCCGGAGGCTCCATGACCCCGTCGTCGTCCCCCCTGACGCCCGCCATCCTCGGCGCTGTGCTCGTGTCCCTCGTGCCGACCCAGGCCGACGCCACGGAGCCGGCCGAGGTCAAGGCCCGGCTCGACGAGATCGCCGCCCTGCGTCCCAAGCGCCTCGATGACCAGGCCCCGGTGGTCCCCTGGGAGGCCTGGGAGAAGGCCGTCAGCCGCGGCAAGGTCGAGACCGGCCTGGTGGCGGTCGAGGGCCACAAGGCCAAGAAGGCGTGGGCCGTCGCCGTGCTCGACGTGCCGATCGGCAACTTCTGGGCCGCGATCAACGACGACAAGAACAAGCCCAACCACTCCTCGCTCGACTACGCCGAGGTCCTGGACGGCGGCGTCTGTGGTCGGTCGCGCCGCGTGTTCCAGTTCCTGCCGATCGGGTGGGGGGTCACGGCGCGCTGGTGGATCATCGACGTGCGCGCCAACGACGCCATCGAGAAGGCCAGCCACGGCCGCGTCCGCGAGCAGCACTGGAAGTCCAACGGCGACTGGACCGTGCCCACCGCCACGGCCCAGGCCTGGGCCGACCAGGGCATGCACATCGACATGACCCGTGGCTCCTGGCTGCTGGTCGACCTCGACGGCGACAAGACCATGGTCGAGTACTACACCTGGGCCGATCCGGGCGGCTCCCTGCCTGCCGGCCTCGCCAGCCGCCTCGCCGCCGGCAACATCGAGGACACCTTCGAGGCGATGACCGCGCTCGCGAAGAAGGGCCCGCACTGCAAGGTCGTCCCCCCCAAGGCGCCCGCGGCCGAGGCCCCTGCCCCGGCAACACCGCCCCCCGAGGCGCCCCCCGCCGCCGAGCCGGAGACGCCCTGACCCGACGTCAGGCGTCGGCGGCGCGCCGGGAGGCATGACGCCGAGACGCCCGCTTCTTGCCGCGGGCGTACACCCAGCCGATGAGGCCCGACGCCCGCTCCGGGAACCACCGTCGCAGGCGCCAGATCCACAGGCCGTCCGCCATGGGCACGCTGTGGATCCGGCCGCGGATCGCGTCGTGGAGCGCCTGGGCCGCCACGTCGTCGGCCGTGGTCGACGCCTTGTCCATCAGCTTGCCGGCGAAGCGCAGCAGCGCGGGGTCACCCTCGGCGGTCTCCATCAGGCCCGTCGCGAAGAACGTGGGGCACACACAGGTGACGGTGACGCCCGTGCCGTACAGCTCCGTCGCCAGGGACTCGGTGAGCCCGAGCACCCCTTTCTTGGCGACGTTGTAGGCCGCCATCTCCGGCCCACACACCAGGGCCGCCGCGCTCGCGACGTTGATCATCGCGCCCCGGCCCCGCGACCGGAAGTGCGGGAGGATCGCCCGCGCGCCCCAGACCACGCCCATCAGGTCGATGTCGATCACCCGACGCCAGGTGGAGACCTCGGTGTCCTCGGTGGCGCCGGCCGCCGCGACGCCAGCGTTGTTCACCCACAGGTCGACCGACCCCAGGTGGCGGAACGCGGCATCGGCCAGGGCCCGCACCGCCTCCGGGTCCGACACGTCGCACACGACCCCGTGGATCGGCGGCCCCCCGTCGTCGCGGCGCGCGGCGACGAACGCCTCCAGCCCCTCGGCGCGGACATCGGCGACCACGACGCTGGCCCCGTGGGCCCGAAGCCGGTCCACGAAGGCCGCCCCGAGCCCGCGGGCTCCCCCGGTGATGACGGCCGTCTCGAACCGCCGCAGCTGTCCCCGTCCGGTCACGTCGCCTCCCGATCGGCGAGGGCCGGACGGTCCGACGCCCGGGCGAACCCGAACCGGACCCGAAGGACCATCTCGTCGTCGTCGATGTCGAGCTGGAGGTCGTCGACCCCCATCGAGGTGCCCAGCCCTTGCCCCATCGGCATGACCAGGTCTTCCAGCTGCTTGCGGCGCAGGATCTCGACCGCGGGGGTCTGCTCGATGCGCGGCCCGACCACCTGCTCCAGCACCTTGGACACGAGCTGGAGCACGGCGTGATCCCCCAGGTGCAGCGCGAGGTCCTGCAGGTTGGCGATCACCGCCTCCCGGTCCGGGGCGTAGCGGACGCGCCCCAGCGACACGCTCGCCCCGACCCGCGCCTCCAGGCGAAACGGCCGGGTGATGTTCTCGCGCAGCAGGGTGATCCGTCCCTCGGCCACGCCCTTGACGTACGCATCGGCGTGGACCTTCTGCGGACCGTAGACGAGATCGGTCCCGACCTCATCGACCTGCACGGTCCAGGTCCCCTCCACCGCCACCAGGTCGTTGAGCGCCTGCAGCAGCTCCGGGCGCCGCCGCGCCCAGGCCGCGCGGGCCCGACGAGACGCCGCCTGCAGCCCGGCCGGGGCGTGGGGATCCTCCAGCAGGCCCGCCACGCGGTTCTCTAGATCCAGGCGGGACCAGGCCTCGCGGGCCGCGGTGCGCAAGGAGACGTCGCCCTTGGCCACCGGCAGCGGCAGGGCGTGCTGGAGCAGCTCGTGCCACAGCTCCGCGGACAACGAAAGGCTCAGGTGATGGCCGGCCACAGGGGACCTCCGGGCTGCGTCCACACAACGTAGCCCAGGTGGCCCCGATCAGGGCAGCCCGATGGCGTCCTGGGACGAACCCTTGGACGGCCACCGGACGCGCGCGCCGCCGATCGGGCGATCGACGGGCCTTGCCCCCACGGACCACGACGAAGCCGCCGTGGCCCGGGTGGACCTCAGAACAGCTCGGTCGAGCGGAAGAAGTACGCGACCTCGATCGCGGCGTTCTCGGCGCTGTCGGAGCCGTGGACCGCGTTCTCGCCGATGCTGTCGGCGTACAGCTTGCGCAGGGTGCCCTCGGCGGCGTCGGCCGGGTTGGTGGCGCCCATGATCTCGCGGTTGCGGGCGATGGCGTCCTCGCCCTCCAGGCACATCACGACGCACGGGCCGGAGGTCATGAACTCGACCAGCTCCCCGAAGAACGGACGGGCCTTGTGCACGGCGTAGAAGCCCTCGGCCTCCTGCTGCGACAGCCACACCTTGCGCACCCCGGCGATGGTGAGACCCTCCTCCTCGAAGCGGGCGATGATCTTGCCCAGCAGGTTCTTCTTGGTGGCGTCGGGCTTGATGATGGACAGGGTACGCTCGATGGCCATGCGACACTCCGGTGGGCTGAGCCCGGCATGATGAGGGGGCGCCCGGTAATGATTTGCCCGGTGCGGGGCCACCTCCCTGCCGCACCGCCACGCGGACGTTGCGCGGAGCCCCCCGCGTCGCGTATCGAAGGACGTGCCCCGGGGGGGCGGCACGGGGCCTCGCGCCCCGCCGGACTCCGCCGGTTGGATCGGAGGTTCTCGTGGATTCCCGGATCGTGTGGCCCGCCCGCGCCATGGTCGCCTACGGCCTGCTGTCCGCCCTGAGCGCAGCGGCCACCGTGGCCCTCACCCTGCTGGGCGCGGCAGCCCTGTCCGCCCTCGGCGCATCCGGTGTGATGGACGCCGACCCCGCCCTCCAGCTCGCGTGGCAGATCATCGCCCCGCAAGACATCCTGGGTCGGATCCTCGCCGTGTTCTGGGCCGGCGGCCAGGTCCTCGTCGCCGCCCTGATCCTGATCGGCGGCTGGCAGTTCCATGTGGTTGGCAACCGGCCGATCGCCATCCTCGGCGCCGTGCTGTGCCTGACCCCCGGTGCGACGAGCTGCTGCATCGGCCCCGCCGGGATCATCGTGGGGGTGTGGTCCCTCGTCGTGCTGTTCCAGGAGGACATCGTGGACGCGTTCGAGGGCCCGATGGCCTGACCGTCCTCACCCCGCCGTCGGCCCCGCGGCCGGCCCGGGAACGGTCAGGATCTGCGCCCGCCGCGCGATCTCCTCCCGGACGAGGTCGAGGATGCGATCGCGGAGCCAGACGATGCGGGGCTCCCGGGCGCGAAGCGGGCTCCAGCGAAGGCTCACGGGGAAGGGTGGCGTGGCCACGGGGAGCGGGAAGGTGCCCAGGCCATGGTCGTGTGCCAGACCCCACGCCACGTACGAGGGCAGGCTCGCGATCCGGTCCGACCCGCGCAGCAGCGACGGCAAGGCCAGGTAGAACGCCACGCCGATCGCACGGCGCGCAGGGTCTTGGTGCATCGTGACCCGGCCGGTGATCTCCGGGCCGAGGATCGCGTCGGCGACCCCGACCCAGGAAGCCTGTCGCCAGGACTCCACCGTGGGCGGCTCCGCCACGAAGGGATGCCCCGGATCGGCGACGCCCACGAAGTGATCGTGCGACATCACCACCCCGGACTCCGGATCCGGCTCGGACGGCTGGCTCATCACCGCGAGGTCCACGTCCCAGTCCAGCCGCTCCTCGATGGTCGCCGCTTCCAGCGGCTCGATGCGCACGCGCAAGCCCGGCGCCTCGGCCTGAAACAGCTGGGCGAGTAGCGGGCCGTACTGGGTGGACGCCCAGTCCGCCGTCGCAAACACCACCTCCCCCTCGGCCTGGGTGGGGTCGAAGGCCTCCGGCGCCCGCACGACGTCGTCGAACGCCTTGAGCCCCACCGCGAGCACCCGCTCCACCGCCAGCGCCCGGGAGGTCGGGACCATCTCGTGGCCCCGGCGAACGAACAGCGGGTCTTCGAACATGTCGCGAAGCCGCGCGAGCTGGTGGCTCATCGTCGACTGCGTGACCGACAGGTGCGACGCCGCCTGGGTGACCGACCGCAGCCGGATCAGCGCGTGCAGCGACACCAGCAAGTTCAGGTCCAGGGCCGCAAGCCGCCGGGTGACGTCCTCCATCGATGCGCTCCATGGGGGGGTGCGACATGGCCATTTCCCCCCCGCGACGTCCCTATCTAGTTTCCAGGGGTCCATTCGGGACGGGAGGACCCATGACACGAACCAAGACCTGGTGGATGCTTCCCCTTGCGCTCGCTGCGTGCGATGCAGGCAAGGACGGCACCACCGACACCGACACCGCCGGCGACACCGCCGAGACCGACGACACCGCCTCCGACACGGGGACGGACACGGGCGCCGACAGCGACGACACCGACGTCGTGCCGACCCTCGCCACCTGCGCCGAGCTCGGCCTGGTGCCCGCCACGTTGAGCCCCATCCCCGGCCAGCGCGACTCGTTCGCCATCCGGGGCCGGTTCGCCGACGCAGCCCCCACCCTCGCCGGCCAGTGCGGTCCCGGCACCGCCGAGCAGGTGGTGACGTTCACCGCCCCCTCGGCCGGGCAGTGGGAGCTGACCACCGACGGGCCCGCCACCACCTCCGACACCTTGCTGTCGCTCCGGACGGCCTGTGACGACGCCGCCGAGCTCGCGTGTGAGGTCGGGGGGGCCGGCCTCCACGGGGCCCGCCTGGTCGTCGACGCCGCCGAGGGCGAGGTGTTCGAGGCGGTCATCCACGCCACCGACACCGTCGCGCGCGGCTGGCAGCTCACCGCACGCCAGGTCACCGGCGTCGCACAGTCCGGCGACGCCTGCGACGTCGACATCAGCTGTGTCGGCGGCACCACCTGCGTGGGCATCCAGACCCCCGTCTGCGTCCCGATGTCCACCCCGGCCGTGACCCACCACGACATCGTGTGGGTCTCCAACCACGACGCCCGTCACACGCTCACCGGGACCGACGCGGACGCCGACGTCGAGCAGGTCTGGCTGGTGCGCGCGCTGGCCGAGGACGGGGAGATCTACGGCGACGACCCCGGAGAGGTGCCGATCCGCCTGGGCCGCGACACCTGGACGATCGACCCCGACGCCGGCACGTTCGAGGTGCAGATCGACGTCAGCCCGAACCTGTTCGCGTTCTTCGTGACGCCGATCGTGTCGCTCGACCTGACGATCGAGGATGCCGCCGGCAACCGGCCGACCGCCCTGCGCGCGTCGTACCCCACCAAGCCCACCGCCTCCGTGGCCGCCCGCGACGAGGCGTGCGACGCGGTCGGGTTCCCGCGCGCCTGCGCGTCCGACAGCGTGTGCATCGACAGCGGCACCGGCGGCGTGTGCATCGAGCCGACCGCGCCGGTGCTCACGGCCGCCTCCATCGCCGAGGCCGCGGACGGCGCCCACCGCATCACCGTCGAGGGCACGGACACCACGCGGGACGCGCGACGGATCCGCGCGACCGTCGACTTCACCGATGGTGGAACGCGCACGTACAACCTGTACTTCAATGACGAGGGCACGACCTGGAACGGCGACGCCTACCTCGCCCACCGCACCGCCAGCTTCTACGGCAACAGCTCCGGACCGGTCGGTGTCTCGGTCGAGGTGTGGGACAACAAGTCGCTGATCTCCGAGTCGATCGACCTCGCCTGGCCCCCCACCCCGCTGACCGTCCTCGCCGACGGCGACGCGTGCGACCCGGCCAGCGACACCGCCCAGTGCGACGAGGGCCTCGTCTGCGGCCCGACCCTGTTCCGCGACATGGCCTGCCAGGTGCCGGCACCGCCTGAGCTGTACGACGTCCGGCTCCGCTACAACCCCACGACCACCTGGTACGAAGCCGAGATCGACGGCGGGGACCCCAACGGCGACGTGTACGGCGCCAACTTCGCCTTCACCACCGCCGACTACCGCACGCTCGAGGGCATCTACGCGACGTCGTTCAACCCGGCGCCGGTCGGCGACGACTTCTTCGTCGCCCTCGCCTACCTCGAGGACGTCGCACCGAGCCTGTACAGCTACGTGCGCGTCGAGCTCGCCGACGCCACCGGCCTGCGCTCCGAGCCCATCCTCCTGCCGCTGCAGAGCCTGCTGGCCCAAGGCGACAGCTGCACCCCCGACGACCTCGGCCCGCTGTGCGCGCTCGACGCCGACCTCGCCTGTGGCCTGGGCATGACCTGTGAGGTCGCGGACGCTCCCGTGCTCACCTCCGCAGTCGCCCACCGTCTCAACTCCGGCGACATCCAGGTCGACATCGCGGGCACCGACAGCAACGGCGACGCGCTCGACATCACGACCGTGATGATCGTCGACGGCGAAGAGCGTCCGATCAACCCGCCGTTCTACCGCCCCGACCCCGAGATCTACGGCATGACCTCGTTCTCCGGGAGCCTGTCCTTCGGCAACTGGGCCACCGCCGGCGACGTCGTCGAGGTGCAGGTCCAGGCCCGCGACCTCACGGACCGGCTCAGCAACGCGATCACTGTCTCCGTCCCGCCGCTCGTGGCGCTCGGCGAGAGCTGCTCGGGCGACGACACCATCGACCGGTGCGAGGACGGCTCGTCGTGTGACACCGGCGTGTGCGCGCAGCACACCCCCGTCATCTCCCAGGTCGAGACGGTGTTCGACAACCACGGCCGGGATCTGCTGGTGCGCATCCACGGCGCCGACGCCGACCGCGTCCTGACCGAGGCCGACCTGACCTTCACCGGCGCCGCATCCGACCGCTCCGAGAACGTCGTGATCGGCCGCACCTACGGCCTCGCCCACGACCTGTTCTGGACGGGCGACGCCTTCCTCCTCGAGGTCTACCTGCCCGAGTGGGGAGACGCCGACGACGCCGCCCACACCGCCGTGTCCGTCACCGTGACCGACGACGCGGACATCGTCTCCGCGGCGCAGTCCGGTGCCGTGCTGCCCACCCTCAACCTGGGGGAGACCTGCGCCACCGACGGCTCGACGGACCGCTGCCAGGCGGGTCTGACCTGCACGGCCGCCAGCTGCTCGATGGACGCGGCGGACCCGTGCGCTGGGGCCAGCGTGATCGAGGCCGCCACGGCGGGCACGCCCATCACCGATGGGCTGCGCGTTCCGCTCGACATGACCACCGGCTCGGTCGTCGCCGAGACCTACTGCGGCAGCACGTACTCCCGCGCCTCCGGCACCGAGCACGTCATTCGCTACGTCCCCAACCGCGCCGGCACGCTCACCGTCCAGAGCGTGACCCCGGACAACGACCAGGTGTTCGTGTCGGTGAGCGAGGGGCAGTGCATCACCCCCGGCGCCGCGATCGGGTGCGCCAAGTACGACAGCGCCTTCACCGTGCAAGCGCAGGACGGCGTGCCGTTGTTCATCACGGTCGACACCAACTACGCCCACACGGGTGCGGTCGATCTCGAGCTGACCTGGGCGTCCACGCCCTGACGACGTCGGGCCCGCCCCGCCCCCCGCGGCGGGCCTGAGGGCAAGCCCCGGAGGCCGCTCCTCCCCTGTTGCTCGGTCCCGGACCTGCCCGCCCCGGCGTGCCCACGCGGCACGCCGGGGCCTTGTCGTTGCGGCGGGGACTCCATCCCGGACCTGCCCGCCCCGGCGTGCCCACGCGGCACACCGGGGCCTTGTCGTTGCGGCGGGGACCCGGCCCCGCAGCCCGCCACACCTCCGGCCCACGGACCCCGAAACGACGACGGGGACCCGGGCGCCTCGTGGGCACCCGGATCCCCGTGTAGACCGCCCAGCGGGGCGATCAGCCCAGCAGGCCCTTCATCGTCTTGCCCATCTCGGCGGGGCTGCGGACGATGTGCACGCCCGCGGCCTCCAGGGCCTCGAACTTGCTCTCGGCCGTGCCCTGGCCACCGGACACGATGGCGCCCGCGTGGCCCATGCGGCGGCCGGGAGGCGCCGTCGCGCCGGCGATGAAGCCGACGATGGGGCGGTCGTCCCAGTTGGCCTTGAGCCAGGCCGCAGCCTCCTCTTCCGCCGACCCACCGATCTCGCCGATCATGATGACCGCCTCGGTGTCGCCGTCGTCCTTGA
>JAUHWK010000633.1 GCA_030424555.1 bacterium
TCCGATCCGGCCCAGGTGGCGCGCGGCGTGGCGGGCGGCCTGGGGGACGGGGGCGAACAGGATGTCGGGGACCCGCAGGGAGGGCCGGTCGGTGAGGACGCGGACCCACTGTCGCGTGATCTCGAACCGTGTGGTGCGGCCCACGATCGCCTGGACCTCACGGGTTCGCACGCGCCGGGCGGTGGTGCGGGAGACCGCCCAGGTCAGGTGATCGATGCGCACCCAGCCGTCGCCATCCGGAAACACGCCCTGGCGTCGCCCGCCCCGGAGCAGCCGGTCCAAGGCATCCTCCAGGACCGACGACGACGGGGACGGGTCTGGCTCCGCCTCGGGGAGGGACTCGGAGGGCGCGTCGTCGTTCGTCGTGGTGGGGTGGGGGTTCCGGGGATCGGAGGGGTTCTCTGGGAGCTTGGGGGGCACCGTGGGTCCGGGCTCGACATGGTCCGCTAACGCAGGTCAGTCGGCTTCGCGACGGGCCGCGATCCAGGCCAGGACCGGGTCCTCCGGGGCGTGCTCGGCGGCGGCTCGGGCCCAGGCTGCGCCGTCGGGCGTGTCGGGAGCGTCGAGGGCCAGCGCGTCGGCCGCCATGGCGGCGAGGGGATGCTCGGAGCGCGCGAGCACCCGAAGCCGATCGCGGCGCGCCTCGGTCAGGCTGCCGGTGGCGGCCGAGATCCATCCGTCGCAGGCCAGCTCGACCGCCGGATCGCCCGGGCTGCGTGTGCAGGGGGGCTTCTGGCGCATCCCGAGGGCGGCGTCGGTCCGGCGCAGGACGTCCCCGACCCCATTCCACCCGAGGAGCAGGGCGTGGGGGGCGAGGGTGCCTGGGTGGGTTCGGTCGAGGGCCCGCATCAGATCGGCACGGAGGCTCTCGATGTCGTCGGGGGGCGCCAGGACCACGCGCATCCGGAGCACGGCCGGGTCGCTTGGGGTGACGTCCAGCGCGCGGCGCATCAGGGCGAGGGCCCCGTCCGCGTCCCCCGAGGCATCCGCGACCCATGCCCGCTCGAACAAGTACGCATCGGGATCGTCGGCGCGTGCGCGGGCCTGACGCAAGGCGTCACCGGCGACGTCGAGCCGATCGGTGCGGAGGGCTGCGAGCGCCAGTCCCACGAAGGCTTCGGGGGCTGCCGGGGTGGCCGCCACCGCGTCCATGGCGCGCTCGAGGGCGAGGTCCGGTGGCAGCACGGCGACGGCCAGCCGGAGGAGGTCCTCCGAGACGAGGGCAGCAGCTGGGATCGCCCGCAGCGCCTCCTGAAGGCGCGAAGGATCGTGTCGCGCGTGGGCGAGGCGCGCCTGCAGGGGCCACACCGCGGGGGGCACGGGCTCCGACGCCGTGAGGACCCGCACGGTCTGGTCGGCGGCGTCGAGATCTCCCAGGGCCCAGGCCAGCGTGGCGCGCGCGAGGGAGGGACCGGGGGGGAGGGTGTCCAGCGCGAGCCGGCGCGGGTCGGGGCACGGCGACGGCCGTCGGCGACGGGACACCCGCCACGCGATCGCCTCCTTGGCGAGATCGAGCCACAGGACGCCCCGCGCCAGCACATCGCGCCCGATCGTGCCGTCGACCGACGGCTGGTCGCGGTCGAGCCAGACCAGGGAGCGGCCGCGGGCGTCGGTGTCGCCCCCCAGCGAGGTGCGAAAGGCCCACACGTGGCGGGTCGGCTGTTGCTGCATGCGCTGGGGGTGCGGGGTGTCGGAGCGCGCGTCGATCGGCGAGGCCTCGATGCCGGTGGTGGCCTGGTCGTCCAATCCTTGAGGGAGCGGGCCCTCGATCCAGGTGCGCGAGGCGCGGGTGTCGAGGAGCGCGGGAAGCGTCGCCGTGAGCAGGGGCTCGCGGATCAGCACCAGCTGGACCGCCGCGACCACGCCGTCTGGCGTGACCCTCAGGGGGCTCGACCACCGCGGGGCCGGCGCGTCCAGGACGACCTGGTGCCGCTGGGCATCGATGCGCACAGCACGGCCGGCGAAGGCGTCGAGGCCGATCACGCCGTCCGTTGGCAGCCCCCCTGGGGCGGGGAGGGCTTCGGGTGCGGCGATCC
>JAUHWK010000634.1 GCA_030424555.1 bacterium
ATCGATCCCGGCCGTGGTTGACGCAATGAGCGCTTCATCCGGCGTGTCGATCGTACCGAGCCGATCCACGACGTCATCGAGGTCCAGCGTCACCACCTGACCGTCCGCCTGCGCCACGACGGCGGTGGTGGGCATGACGATGAGTGGGCCGCTGCCGCCGTACCTTTGGGCCAGAGCCGCAGAGGCCGCATCGAAGGACACGAGGCAGCCCGAAGGGTCGGGCGCACGCAGACAGGGTGTCCCGTACACCTCGGACAGCGAGCCACTTAAGTGAAAAGACTCGGCGATCCGGATCGCATCGATCCCATCCCCAAGGTCCGTCGATCCCAGCAGATCCCAGGTGCCGTCCGGCAGGCAGGACGCGCCTCGCCAACCACTCGCCGGCGGCCACTCCGCCGCATCGGGGCGGACCTCACAGCCAAGGTCCGCGGTGAGGCTGAGAAACAAGGAATCGGTGACGTCGATTCCCCACGGCGCCAAGATGGGTGATCCATCGGTGTCCGTGTCCGTGTCCGTGTCCGTGTCGGTGTCGGTGTCCGTGTCCGTGTCGTTCCCGGACGTCTCCGCCGTATCCCCGGTGTCCGCCGACCCATCGGTGTCGTCCGGCATCGGCCCACCGCAGCCCATGCCTGCGGCCAGGACCATGCACAGCGCACGACGCGTTCCTCGACTGTCCTGCACCCCTCACCTCCCCGTTCGCTTGCGCCCGCAGCAACCCAACGCGCAGAACCGGCAAGGCTCCTGTCCGGCGTCGGGCGGTCCGCCTACAGCGAGCCTGCCCGTTCGGCACGCTCGCCGAGCCACCATGGGATCCGCTCGCGTCGATGGGCTGCCGTCGAGATCCGACGAGCACGGTCGGCCCTGCAGGGATCAGCCCACGGCACGGGCGCCACCCCCTGCGGCCGACAACACCTGCGGCGGCGGCTTCGCCAGGCCCTTGTCGCGCAGGTGGGCGCACAGCGACGCGAGGATCTTGCCGACCTCGACATTGTTGCGGGTGATCGTGGGCCGGTACGACCAGTCGAGCAGGTAGTTGTTCTCGGTGGCGTCGATCCAGTACCGGTCGATGTTGGTGGCGGCGTCGAGGTGGTCGAGCGCGAACCGATCCTTGTGCTCCGTCTCGTGCAGGAAGCTGTTGCCTCCATAGATGGTGCCGTCGTGATCGACGGTGACCTCGCCGTTGAGCCGCATCGCGTTGGGCCGGTGCTCCAGGTTGACGAAGTCGACCGCGTCGGCGGTGCCTTGCCGGCGGAGCAGCTCCTGACCGATCGCATGCAGCTGGGCCGCCCAGGTCTTCATCTGCTCAGGGCGCCAGGCCACGCCGAGCATGTTGTTGATCTGGATCCGGCGAAAGCCCAGGCTCGCGATGTGGAAGAAGTTGTGGGCGAGGTTGCCGACATCCTTGGGGTGCACGACCATGATCACGTGCTGCTCGAGGCCGCTGGCGAGGATGGCCCCCGCGTGGGCGGCGATCGAGCGATCGTAGCTGGTGCCCTCCCCGACCCGTCCCTCGAACGCGGGCCGGTACGTCTCCTGGGTGGACCGATCGCCATCGAGCGACAGCTCCAGCCGCACCGGGTGGTCCTTGAGCCATGCGAGCTGGGCCGCATCCAGGCTCCAGCCGTTGCTCGACAGGACGAACCCCACCTGCTTGCCGGTGTGTGCCGCTTGCGCCTCGGCCCGCTCCATCGCGCGGCGCACCAGGTCGGGCTCCAGCAGCGCCTCTCCCCCGAAGAACTGGATCTCGACCGCAGGACGCTCGGTGCTGAACGCGAGATCCACCCCGCGATCGACCGTCTCGGGGGTCATCACCCGGCCATCCTGTTTGGGGATCCAGCAGTACGTACACCGCAGCTCACACTGCCAGGTGGGGATCAGCACCATCCGGCGCGCCCCATCGTACGTGTATTGCCGGAACGCGCGCCGCCAGGTCTGGGCCTCGCCCAGGTGCTCGGAGGCGCGCGCCAACGCGATGGGCTTGTCGATGCGCCCGAACGGATCGCGTCCTTGCTCCAGCCACGCCGCACGCAGGGT
>JAUHWK010000635.1 GCA_030424555.1 bacterium
ACGTCGACCTCACCTCGGTCGACCCCGCCGACGTCATCGACGACTCCGTCGATCTCGTGTGGCTGGAGACCCCCACCAACCCCCTGCTGCGCGTGATGGACATCGCCGCCATCTGCGCGCGGGCCAAGGAGGTCGGGGCCCGGGTCGCGGTCGACAACACGTTCGCCACTCCGCGCTTCCAGAACCCCCTCGCGCTGGGCGCCGATCTCGTGGTCCACAGCACCACGAAGTACCTCAACGGCCACAGCGACGTCGTCGGCGGCATCGTGGTCGCGGCCACCCCCCGCGACGCCGCCCCCATCCGCTACCTGCAGAACGCCGTCGGCGCGGTCGCCGGCCCGTGGGACAGCTGGCTCGTGCTGCGGGGCATCAAGACCCTCGACGTCCGGATGGAGCGCCACCAGTCCAACGCGCGCACCGTCCTCGACTGGTTGGTGGACCACCCCCGCGTCACCCGGGTCCACTACCCCCTGCTGCCGTCCGATCCCGGATACGCGGTCGCGTCCAAGCAGATGTCGGGCTTTGGCGGCATGATCTCGTTCGTGCTCGACGTCGACCTGCCCACCGCGGAGCGCTTCTGCGCCAGCACCAAGGTGTTCACGCTGGCGGAGTCGCTGGGCGGGGTCGAGTCGCTGCTGGAGCTGCCCGCCTCGATGACCCACGCGTCCATCCCGGCCGAGGATCGCGCCGCCCGCGGCATCGACGACGGCCTGATCCGCTTGAGCGTCGGGCTGGAGGATCCAGCCGACCTCGTGGCGGATCTCGACCAGGCACTGGCTGCCGCCCTGGACGCGGCGCGGTAGGCTCGGGCCGTGCACGCTCGACCCGCCCGTCTCCGCGCCCCCTGGCTCGCCCTGGCCCTCCTCGCCGGGACGGCGGCGTGCAACCTGTTGCCCGAGGGGCCCGCGGAGCCCAACTGCTCGCCCCGGCGGCCGTTCTGGCTGGACGCCGATGGCGATGGGTACGGCGACGCAGCGGGGCCGGTCTACATCGGCTGTGAGGCCCCCGAGGGCTACACCGACGTCCTTCCCCGCCCCGACACCGATCCTGGGGACACGGCGGACACCGCGGACTCGGCAGACACCGCGGACACGGACGCGGGCGACTCCGACACGGACGACACGGACGCGCCCACCGACACGGACGACAGCGACACGCCGGTCGACAGCGACTCGGACGCCGAGACCGACGACTCCGACACCGACGGGGCCTGAGCCGGATGGTCCCGCCTCCGACGCGCCTCCCCGTCGCCCCCTCGGAGCGCCCCGAACGCTACGGCAGCGGCATGCTCCGACGGTTCGGGTGGTTCTACCGCTTCCTCGGGCTCGGCCGCGCCCTGTCCCGGGTGGCGTTCGAGGACCACAGCGCCGAGCGCATCCGGACCGCCGCCCTCGCCGGGCCGGTGGTCTACGTGCTGCTGCGCCGATCCACCCTCGACCACCTCGCCCTCAACACGGTCCTCAACCGCCGCCGCCTGCCGTTGAGCGTGTGGTCGCACGGGGCCATTCGCTTCTTCTGGCAGCCCGTGCGGGAGGCCTGGGCCCAGGTGTTCCAGCGCGTGGGCGATCGCTTCCGTCGTGGCCCCCGCCCCCACCCCGTTCGCTCCGGGTGGCTCGCCTCGGTCATCGCAAACGGACAGCCCACGGCCCTGTTCTTGGAGGAGGGCCCTGACGGTGCCCCGGATCCCGGCGAGGATCCCCTGTCCGCCGTGATCGACGCCGCCGCACGATCGAGCCGGCCCATCCAGCTCGTGCCCGTGATCGTCGTGTGGAACCGCGCCCCCGATGCCCACGAGTCGGCCGCCCTCACCTTCTTGCGGGGCTCGCGGGAGCGCCCGAGCCTGTTCACGCGGATCAGTCGCTTGGTCCTGCCCGGCCCCTCCGCGCCCTTCGTGCAGGTGGGGACCCCGCTGGACCTGTCGGTGTTCATGGAGCGCGTCCCCCCCGAGCGGGCCCTGCTGCCCCTCGAGGTCGTCGTGACCCACCAGGGCTTCGCCGAGGCGGCCGCCGAGATCCGCCGGG
>JAUHWK010000636.1 GCA_030424555.1 bacterium
GCGCGCCCTGGGGATCGGACGCATCGGACGGCACCCCCACCTTCACGGTGACCGGGGGACCTGGCGCAGTCCCTGAGGGCGATGCGACGACCGTGGTCTTGCGGGCCCGTCCCCACGGCGGGGTCCTCGACAACGCGGCGCCCGGCGAGGACGGCTCCTTCTCCACGCTGACCGCGTCCTCCGACGCCGAGACCCTTTTCGTCGGCTTGCTCGATCGGGCCGGCAACGCCTCGGAGAGCCGTCGGGTCCGCGATGTCCTCTGGACGGGCGCGTTCGGCCTCGATGGGTCGAGCCCTCACCAGTGGGAGGCGGGTCACCGGTTCGCGGGGCTGCTCGAGCACGAGCCCCCGTGGATCCAGACCCCCAGTGCCTCGGACGGAGCGGACGTCGCCCAGGCCGACTCGGTGGTCCTGTCCACCCTCGGCGAGGACCTCGACCAGTCCCGCTTCACCGGATCGGCCCATGCCGTGGTGGGAGACATCCTGGTCGACCCCGCCACCGACGTGGTCGCCTCGATGGATGGCAACCCAGACGGGTTGTTCTCCGACCTGCGGTGGTGGAACGGCACGTCGATCCGAGAGATCATTCCCCTGGAGGCCCCCCCCTCGACCCCCATCGCCTACACCACCTTCTGGCACGACACCCGGCTGCGCAAGACCTTCCGCTACCAAGGATTGGACTTCGGCACCGACGGCTTCACGATCCGCAACGAGTTGTGGTCCACGTCCGATCAGGGCCTCACCTGGACCCGTGAGCCAGACCCCCCGACGCCGCTCCCCAACTTCCCCTCCGTGGCCTACGACACCCAGCGCGGCCGCGCCGTGCTGTTCGGTGGGGAACGCATCAACCCGGACAGCGGGTATGCCGAGATCGTGGGCGAGACCTGGGAGTTCGACGGCGAGACCTGGTTCGATCGCACCTCCGCCACGGGCACCGCGCCCACCCCGAGCATCTTCCACGCGATGGCCTACGATCCCGTTCGAGACGAGACCGTGCTGATCGCGGGCGAGGCCAAGCTCCCCGAGGGGGTCCCGTTCCAGGATCTCACCTTCGAGGACTACGTGCTCCAAGGCACGTGGACCTGGGACGGCGACGGCTGGTCTCGACGTGCCCCATCCCACGAGCCCCCGTTGCGGTACAGCGCAAGCATGACGTGGGACGCCGCCCATCAGGTCCTCGTGTTCACCGGCGGCGACGGCGAGACCGGTCCCCTGTACGACACCTGGACGTGGGACGGGTCTGACTGGACCGACAAGACCCCATCGTCCTCAGGAGATCTCCCCCACGCCGGCACCGCGGACGGGTGGTTCAGCCCCCTGTTCGGCCAGGTCTTGCTGGCCGATGTGCAGCTCGGAAACGCGGTCGACCTCGACGAGATCTGGTCCTGGGACGGCGCGGACTGGCTCGCCCTCGACCTCGCGAGTGCCCACACGCCCCCGGGCGATCGGACCCCGTTCCACCTCGGCTCGTTCGACGTGTCGGATGTCGTGTTCGACGGGGCGCAGGCCCGATCGGTGGCCGTCCGCACCGTGACGGGCGGGACGGGGGCGTCCTCCGGAGGCGACGGCGACGGCGTGACCATCTCGGTCTGGGACGAAGGCCGCTGGAGCCCCATCGGGGCCGCGATCGGCGCCTCCAGCACCCCTTCGCTCGCCTGCGCCCAGACGTCTCTGGACGCCACGGTGCCGGTGAGCACGGGCTGCACCGTCGGCATCGCCCCGCTGCAGCCGTGGCGCCTGACGACGGGGAGCGCCCACACCGTCCACGTCGCGCTGGTGCCCACCCACCCCGGAACCCTGGATCCTGGCGGATCGGGATCCGAGCAGGGAGAGGTCGCGACGGATCTGGTCGAGCTGGAGGTTCGCTACCGCCTCCCCGCCGAGGACTGACGCAGCCTCGGATCGCGCTACACTCCCCGCGCAACCGGGGGAACCATGCGCACCACCCTCTTGGTCAGCAGCCTGCTGGCGCTGTCGGCCTGCACCGCAGGCACGGGGGCGGGCGTCCGTCGCACCC
>JAUHWK010000637.1 GCA_030424555.1 bacterium
CAACTGCGTGTACAGCCAGCTCTGGCGAGACTTCGAGTCCGGGGAGCGGGTCGCGACCCCCGAGGTCCTCCGCGAGCTCACCCCCCAGCACCGGCTGGTGATGGTGGGAGATGCCAGCATGGCGCCCTGGGAGCTGTTTCACAGTGTTGGCTGGGGAACCGGGCGCGACGACCTCACGCCCGGCATCGAGTGGCTCAAGCGCCTGAAGGCGGCGTGTCCGGCGAGCGTGTGGCTGAACCCCGATCCGCGCCGCTGGTGGGAGCACCCCACAGTCGACGCCATCGGCCGCGTGTTCCCGATGTTCGAGCTGACGGTCGACGGCTTGCGGGACGCGGTGAAGGTCCTGAGGAAGCCGGCGTAGGAACTACGTGGAAGGGGTGTCGGCGAGCACCGCTTCCAGCCGCGCGAGGTCCTGGGTCATCTCGGCACGCATCCGCCGCGCCATCAGGCCCCCGAGCAGGCGGCCCGGCAGCCCGGTCGGACCGCCCACGTTGCGAAGGGTCATCCGGCATCCGCCCTCGGCGTCCTCCCAGGTGTAGTGGGTCTGCATCGGGAAGGGGCTGTCGACGGCGACCATCGTCATCCGATGGCCGGGCTCCAGCTAGGTGACCTCGTAGGTGTAGCCGAAGCGCCGTCCGAGGAAGTGGGCCACCCGGCGGATGCGGGTGCCGACCGCGAGGGGCGGATTCGACACCCAGTCGACCACCTGGATGTTGGCGTACCAGGTGGTCTCGAACTCTGGATCGGCGGCGTAGGCCGCCACCCGGTCCCGAGGTTGTGGCAGGGTGCGTTCGACGGTCACGTCGACGGACGGACCGGACATGGGGTCGTCCTCCGGCTGGGGGGGGACCTGGACGTGCGCTCGTCCGGTCCCCGTCTCTGGAATCGGGGTAACGAGGCGAGAGGAGGCACGGACATGGATCATCCGGGCTGGGTGGACTGCGATCGTTGGGTGGACCTGTCGGGGCGCGCCGCGATCGATGCGGAGATTCGTGAGGGGATCGCGCACCTGCGTGCCGCCCACGGCGTGAACGAAGGGCTGGACGAGGGGGTGATCAACCGCTTCTTCCCGTCGCTGGAAGACCTCCGGCTGGAGCCTGGGGGTCCGATGCTGTCGGACTGGAAGACCATCCTGCTCAAGAAGCCCGGTTCGTACCTGACCAACCACCTCGACGCCCCCGCGCAGACCACCCCGTGGGCAGCCGCGTTCCCCCGGCTGATGGCGCTGGTGGCCTCGCTGCCGTTCACGCAGTTTGGTCGGGTGTTCTTGATCTTCGACGACGAGGGAAGCCACGAGCCGATCCACCGTGGCCCGGTGCCCTACCAGGAGTTCCTCTGGATCCGGACCAACGAGGACAAGCGGTTCTTCATCCACGACCCGGACACCGCCGTCGACCACGACATCACCGCGTTCGTGGCCTGGTTCGATCAGGCCCGCTTTCACGGTGCGGCGACGCCACCGCCCGGGCAGGTCCACTGGAGCCTTCGGGTGGATGGGGTGTTCACCGCGGCGTTCCGTGCCTGGCTGCACGCCCAGATCCCGCCCCTGTCCTCGGAACAGTCCGCGTTGGTGCCGTACTTTGAGCAGGGTCTCGATCTCTCCCCGGCCATGCCCACGCTGGCGGGACTCAAGCAGGCGCGGCCGGAGCTCGCCCCAAGCCGCTCCTGACCCCCGGCGCTATGTAACGGTTGTGTTACGGGCCTGGGGCGGCGCGCGGCGCGTCGCGCAGCCCCGAGGGCCCGATGTCCAGGCCGTGGATTCCTTGTTTTGTCGTGCTTTCTTCGCTCGGGTGTCGCCCGGATCCTGGGCTCCCGCCGGACGACTCCGATCCTGAGGACGTCGGGGCGGACCTGACGGTGCCCGTGCCGTCGGGTGAGGCGCGCGCGGGGAGGGTGGTCGACCCGGCGGTGCTCCCGGACGGGATCGCCGCGGAGGGGCGGCCGGGCGACCTCATGTTGGTCAACGATCGCGTCCGGTTCGTCGTGCAGGGCCTGCGCGACGGCAACTTCT
>JAUHWK010000638.1 GCA_030424555.1 bacterium
GGTGGCGCAGGGCTCGGGCGGGATCGCCACCTGGTCTCCGGACCTGCCCGAGGCGGGCATGTTCGGGGTGTATGTCTCGTGGGACGCCGATCCTGGGAACACGTCCGCGGCGCACTACCGGATCACGCACCCCGGAGGGGTGATCGACCGGTGGTTCGACCAGCGGGTCCACGGCAGCACCTGGCAGCACGTCGAGACGCTGTGGCTCCCGGCCGGCGCCGGCAACCTCACCGTGTCGCTGATCGCGGACGGCTCGGGCGGGGGGATGGTCAACGCCGACGCCGTGCGGATCGGGGGCGGCGACAACCTCGTCACCCGCAGCGGAGAGCGGCCACCCGGCGCACGCCTGTGGGAGATGGGGGCCGTGGCCTACACCCAGTTCAACGGAGCGCCGAGCTCGGTGTACGACCCCTTCGGCAACGGGGATGGGACCGATCCGACCACCCGATCCCGGTGGGCGGCCTGGGAGCATCCATCCGGCGAGGATGCGGTGTACCTGTCGTGGCACAGCAACGCGGCGTCCAGCACGGCACGGGGGACGATCACCTACTTTGCAGGGGGGGGATCGGACGCCCCGTCCAGTGAGCCCGCCGAGTGCAGCCAGGGGGCGGTCACCGGGTCGTACTCCCTGGCGCGATCGGTCCAGGACGCCCTCATCGAGACGATCCGCGCCAACCACGACGCGGGATGGCAAGACCGGGACCTCGGCACGGCCTGCTTTGCGGAGGTCAACCCCAACCACAACGACGAGATGCCCTCAGCCCTCGTCGAGCTGGCCTTCCACGACAACGCCACCGACGCGGCCCACCTCAAGGACCCCACGTTCCGGCTGGACGCCTCGCGCGCGATGGTGCGTGGCATCGTGGACTACTTCGCCGATCGCGACGGGGTCCCGGCCGCGTACGCCCCCGAGCCGCCCCGTCACCTCACCCTGCGCCACACGGTCGCGGGCGAGGTGGTGCTCGACTGGCAAGACGGGGAGTCCGGCGCGCCCTTCGGCGACGCACCGACCGCGTGGATCGTCGAGACGAGCGCGGACGGGCGGGTGTGGTCGGAGGCGTTCTCCACGACCGACCGCGAAGCCACGCTCACGCCGGCGGCAGCCACGGTGCAGTACGCCAGGGTCCGGGCGACCAACGACGGGGGCACGAGCTTCCCCAGCGAGGTGATGGGCGTGCGCCGCGCCGAGGGGTGTACGGCGCCCGTGCTGGTGATCGGCGGGTTCGACCGGTTCGACGCCGGCCTGCTGCCGTCCCGCGCCGCGCCCTACATCGGCACCGTCGTGACGATGCAGGATCTGCCGCGCGTCAACCCCGCCGACCTCGTGGTGGCGGCAGGAGAGGCGCTGGATCAGGCGGGGTGGGCGTTCGACGCCATGTCGGATGAACGTCTGCTGGACCCCGATCTCGACCTGTCGCCCTACGCCGCGATCTGGTGGATCGCGGGCGAGGAGAGCAGCGGCACCAGCACGATCACCGCCGACCAGCAGCAGGTGTTGTCGGCGTTCGTGGACGCCGGTGGCGCACTGGTGGTGTCGGGGGCGGAGGTCTTGTGGGATCTGGACGCCCAGGGGTCGGCGGCCGACAAGGCGTTCGCCGAGGAGGTCCTCGGTGCCACCATGGCGGCGGACGACGCAGGCACCAGCACCGTCGCGGGGGAGGGGGTGCTGGCCGGGGTCGACCTGTCGTTCGGCACGTCGGACGGGGCGCGGTGGCCGGTCGAGTACCCCGACGTGGTCGCGAGCACGTCCCCGGTGCTGGCCCGCTACGCCGGCGGCGACGTGGCCGGGGTGCGGGGCCCGGCCGGTGCGTTCTTCGGGTTTCCGCTGGAGGCGGTGGGCTCGGTGGCGGCGCGCTCCCAGGCGGCGGGGCGCCTGCTGACGGCGCTTGCGCCAGAAGCCGTCGCGGCAGGAGAAGGCGGATGCGAAGTCCCGGACCCTGAGGACCCCGGCCCAGGGCAGGGCGAGGGCGGGGAGCGGACGCCCCTGTCGGGGGTGGATCTCGCGG
>JAUHWK010000110.1 GCA_030424555.1 bacterium
CCGTCGGCCGACCACTCGATGGAGGTCAGGGCGACGTCGGCGCCGGAGCTGTCCGCGAGGGTGATCGTGGTCCCGACCGCGTTGGCGTCGGCCTGGAACTTCACGGTCATCTGGCCGCGGTAAAAGAAGGCGGTGTCGCCCTCGGCCGGGATGGTCGGGGCACTGGACGCCAGGCCGACACAGGGGCTGGTGTCGCTGGTGTCGCTGGTGTCATCGGTCTCGTCGGTGTCGCCGCCGTCCTTGCCACCTTCGCAAGCGATGGTGAGGGCCGCAAGGGCGAGCGCCGTAAGGCGGGTGGGGTTGCGCATGATTCCTCCATCGACACCCTTCGGTGGATGTCCCGCTGGGTCTAGCCCACCGCTGATGCGCATGTCAACGAAAGGGATCGCGCGCCCGTGCGGGTTTTGAACCCCGCTTCCGCGGATTCCCGGGGTTGACTCCAAGCGTCACCCAACCGTCGCAGGCGGGCGGACACAACCCTGACGGATGTCAACGACCGCCGGGCGGCAGCTGGGTCATGCCCGGCATGCGGTAGGGGCGGACGAAGACCTCGTCCTCAGGCGGCGATCCGGGAGGTTCTTCCAGGACCTTCACCACCGATGGCAGCCAGCGGCTGTCGGGATGGAGGGCGACGAGGCGATCGCGGGCGGCCTCGGCCTCGATCGTGCGGCCGACCCGGTGGGCGGCGGCGGCGTAGCGGGCCAGGGCCTCCTCGACATGGCGGGAGTCAGGGAAGCGCCGGACCAGCTCGGCGGAGCGGCCGCGAACGGCCTCCCACGCCTTTCGCTTGGCGTAGAAGCGTGCGACGAACAGGTCGCCGGCGGAGAGGCGATCCACGCCTTTCTGCCGCAAGGTGGCGACCTCTTCGGTGTACTCGCTCTCGCCAAACCGGTCCTCGAAGCCCACCCACGTGTTGACCGCGGCCTTGGTGGTGGACTGGTCGCGTCCGGACAGCCGGGGCGCGCGCTTCCACAGGCACAGGCCGATCCGGTACACGACGAAGTCCATGTCCGGATGGCGGGGGTGGTAGGTCGCGAACTCCTCGTACGCGTACCGTGCCTCCTCGAACTCGCCCTTCTTGAACCGGATCTCGGCGAGGGCCAGCTGGGCGCGGACGCTCAGGGGATCGTCGCGGTGGAAGTTGCGGAGCTCCTGGAAGTCCTCGACCGCCCGCTCGTACAGACCGCGGGCCATCATCTTCTCGCCGTGGGCGTAGATCTCGCGGGGGGCTCGATCGGTCATCACCACGGTGGGACGGGCGCCGGGGGTGCCGAAGGTCGCGCATCCGGGCACGCCGGCCACCACGCCGAGCACGAGCAGGGCGTGCCACAGCCGGTGCCTGCGGGGGGCACGCGGGACGGCGGGGGAGGGCGAGGGACGGAGCATGCGGAGGCGGTCCATGGGGCGACGGGTCCCGGCGGCCTATCGTCGCGTCCCGGTGGGGTCCATTCCGGGATCGGGGGGCTGGTGTGGACGGTTGCCGGGTCTGGTGGCGTGCGGTACGGCCACGCCCCGGGAGGTCCACGGTGTCCGACGCATCCTTGCCGCAGGTGACGTTCTCCAACTTCGTGCTCAGCTTGGCGTCCAGCGCGATGGTCCACCTCGGACAGACGCCCGACCCGGCCACGGGCACCAAGTCCGTGGACCTGTCCCTGGCACGCCACACGATCGACGTGCTCGGCGTGCTGTCCGCCAAGACCGAGGGCAACCTCGACGAGGAGGAGGACCGTCTCCTCAACAGCTTGCTGGCCGACCTGCGGACCCGCTTCGTGGCGCTCAGCCAGAAGGCGTAGATCGTGTCGCGTCCCGTGGCGTGGTGCCGCCCAGGGCTTGGGGCTCAGAGGCGGATGCCGCCGTCGACGTCGACACAGGTGCCGGTGACGTAGTCGCAGCGGATGAGGAACTCGACCGCTTGCCAGATGTGCTCGGGCTCGCCGACGCGTCGCAGTGGGACCCGCTGGACCATGCCGTCGAGCACCTCGGGACGCATGGCATCGAGGATGGGGGTGCGCACGAAGCCCGGCGCGACCGCCGCGACACGGGTGCCGTAGCGGGCCAGCTCGACAGCCCACAGGCGGGTGTCGGCGACCAGGCCGGCCTTGGCGGCGCTGTAGTTGGACTGACCGGGGTTGCCGTGCCGGGCCACCGAGCTGATGTTGACGATCAGCGAGGCGGGGACCTGCCGCTCGACCACCTGGGCCGCGAACTCGCGGGCGCACAGGAACGGGCCGGTGAGGTCGACGTCGATCACCTGCTGCCACTGCGACAAGGTCATCCGCCGGACCTCGCCGGTGGCCTTGTCGGGCTTGATCAGCAGACCGTCGCGAAAGATGCCGGCGTTGTTGACCAACAGATCGAGGCCCCCGAGCGCGTCGGCAGCGGCGGACACGGTGGCGACGACGTCGTCCTCGGACGACACATCGCAGGCGAACCCGCGCACGCCGAGGCCGATCTCGGCGGCCGCTTGCTGGACCCGGTCTTCCCCCAGGTCACAGAAGGCGACGGTGGCTCCCGACTCGGCGAGGCGGGTGACGAGGTGGCGTCCGAGGCCGCTGGCGCCCCCGGTGACGAGGGCGCGGACGTGGTCGAGCTGCATGCGCGTCTCCGAACGATCGTCGGTTTAAACCATGGATACGGTCTGCGTGGGCGACCCGGCGGCGCCGTGGCGGCCTAGCTGAGGACGGCGCGCAGCGTGTCCTTGGCGGCGGCGAGCGCGGCCTCGATCCCGGAGGGGTCGGTGCCGCCCGCCTGGGCCATGTCGGGACGTCCGCCCCCGCGGCCGCCCACCAGGGGGGCGATCGCCTTGATCACGTCGCCGGCCTTGAGCTTGGACGGGGCGAGATCCTTGGTGGCGGCGACGAGCAGGAGGGCCTTGTCCCCCTTGTCGGCGGCGAGGACGACCACGCCGGAGCCGAGCTGGTCGCGCAGCCGGTCGGCCTGGGCCTTGAGATCCCCGTCGAAGCGGGCGGCGAGCACCTTGACCCCGCCGATCTCCTCGACGCCGGACATCAGGTCGCCCGCGGCAGCCTGTGCGATCTGCTGGGTGAGCTCGTCGACCTGCTTGAGGGCGGCCTTGCGCTCGGCCAGGAGCCGCTCGACGGTGTCGGCGAGGCGCGCGGGATCGGTCTTGGCGGCGGCGGCGGCCTGATCGAGCAGGGCTTGCTGGGCGCGGATGGCGGTGAGGGCCCCGTGGCCGGTGACGGCCTCGATGCGCCGGACACCCGCGGCGACCCCTCCCTCGGACAGGATGTGGAACAGGCCGATGTCGCCAGTGCGGGCGACGTGGGTGCCGCCGCACAGCTCGAAGCTGAACCCGGGCACGTCGATGGTGCGGACCTCGGCGTCGTACTTCTCGCCGAACAACGCCATCGCCCCCGCGGCCTTGGCCTCGTCGAGGTCCATCAGGGCGACGGTGAGTGCGGTGTTCTTGAGGATCTGCTCGTTGACGCGATCGGTGAGGGCGTCGAGCTCCTCGGCCGTGACGGGCTTGTGGTGGGAGAAGTCGAACCGCAGGCGATCGGGGGCCACCAAGGAGCCCTTCTGCGTGACGTGGTCGCCGAGCAGCTCCCGCAGGGCGGCGTGCAGCAGGTGGGTGGCCGTGTGGTTGCGCTGGACGTGGGCGCGGCGCCGGGCGTCGGCCGTGGCCTTGACCACATCGCCGGCGTGCAGGGTGCCGGCCGTGATCTCGACCACGTGCAGGTGCAGGCCGGCGGCCTTGCGGGTGTCGGAGACGGTGGCGTGCGTGGGGCCAGCGGACAGGGTGCCCGTGTCGCCCACCTGGCCACCGGACTCCCCGTACAGCGGTGTGCGGTCGAGGACGACGAGGCCGGTCTCGCCGGTGGTGAGGGCCTGGACCTGCTCGTAGGCGCCGTCTTCGCCGGTGCGGATCAGGGCGAGGACGTCGGCGGGACCCTCGGTGTGCTCGTAGCCGGTGAACGTGGTGGCGCCGTGTTCCTCGGCGAGCTCGTGCCACAGGCCGCTGACGGCCTCCTCGCCCGATCCCTTCCACGCCTTGCGGCCCCGAGCCTGCTGGGCGGCGAGGGCGGTCTGGTAGCCGTCGAGATCGACCGACACGCCGGACTCTTCTGCGATGAGCTGGGTGAGGTCGACGGGGAAGCCGTAGGTGTCGGACAGGGTGAACGCGACGTCGCCGGGGATCACGCCGCCGGTGCCGACGTCGCGCATGGCGTCCTCGAGCAGGCGGGTGCCGCGGTCCAGGGTGCGACGGAAGCGGGCCTCCTCGGCGCGGACCACCTCTCCGATGAATCCGCGGCGCTCGGTGAGGTCGGGGTACATCGGACCGAACCGGGCGACGACCTCGTCGGTGACGGCGTCGAAGAACGCCTTGTCGAGCCCGATGGTGACCCCGAACCGGATCGCGCGGCGCATGATCCGGCGCAGGACGTACCCGCGGCCTTCGTTGGACGGCATGATCCCGTCGCCGATCAAGAATGCGGTGGCGCGGGCGTGGTCTGCGACGACGCGCAGGGCGGTGTCGACCGTGGGGTCTTGCCCGTACGCGACCCCGGCGAGCGTGGCCGTGCGCGCGATGAGGGGCTGGAACACGTCCGTGTCGTAGTTGGAGTACACGCCCTGCATGACGGCGGCGAGCCGCTCGATGCCCATGCCGGTGTCGATGGAGGGGCGGGGCAGCTCGGTGCGCGTGCCGTCGGCCGCCTGGTCGTACTGCATGAACACGAGGTTCCAGATCTCGACGTAGCGGGGGCTCTCGGTGGCGGGCCCGCCGCCCGGGCCGTGCTCCGGACCGTGGTCGTAGTGGATCTCGGTGCAGGGGCCGCATGGGCCGGTGTCGCCCATGGACCAGAAGTTGTCCTTGGCGCCGAGGCGCTGGACGCGGTCGGGAGAGACCCCCATGGGGCCGGTCCACAGGTCGAAGGCCTCGTCGTCGTCCTCGAACACCGTCACCCAGAGCTTGTCGGGGTCGATCCCCATCTCCTGGGTGAGGAAGTGCCACGCGAACGGGATGGCCTCGGCCTTGAAGTAGTCGCCGAAGCTGAAGTTCCCGAGCATCTCGAAGAAGGTGTGGTGGCGTGGCGTGCGGCCGACGTTGTCGAGGTCGTTGTGCTTGCCGGACACGCGCAGGCACTTCTGCGACGAGGTGGCGCGGGTGTAGTCGCGGGCCTCCTTGCCGGTGAACACGTCCTTGAACGGCACCATCCCGGCGTTCACGAAGAACAGGGTGGGGTCGTTGTGGGGCAGCAGCGGGGCCGAGGGAACCACGGTGTGGCCGTGGGCCTCGAACGCACGCAGGAACCGGGACCGGATCTCGTCCGCCTTCACGGGGACCTCCACAGGGACAGGGCCCGGGGGTCTAACCGGGCGCGCGGACCCCGGGAGATGCGCCGCCGCGGGATCGGGACCCCGCGGCAGGACGCGTGGCGATCAGGCCTCGGCGACCGGTCCGTCGGACGACGGGGAGGCCGGCGTGGCCTCGGCCTCGGCGACCCCGTGGTGGACCAGGATGGCGTGCTCGAGCCGGGCCATCAGCTCGGGGTTGTCGAGCAGGTACTGGCGGGCGTTCTCCTTGCCCTGACCGATGCGCTCCTCGCCGGCGCTGTACCAGGACCCGGACTTCTGCACGACCCCGGCGCCGACCCCGAGGTCGATGATCTCCGAGGCCTTGCAGACGCCGACCCCGTAGTAGATGTCGAACTCGCACTGGCGGAAGGGCGGGGCGACCTTGTTCTTGACCACCTTGACGCGGGTCTGGTTGCCGAGGACCTCGTCGCCCTTCTTGATCGAGCCGATGCGGGCGATGTCCAGACGGACCGACGCGTAGAACTTGAGCGCGTTGCCGCCGGTCGTCGTCTCGGGCGAGCCGAACATGACGCCGATCTTCATGCGGATCTGGTTGATGAAGATCACCACGCAGTCTGACTTGTGGATGGCGCCGGTGAGCTTGCGCAGGGCCTGCGACATCAGGCGGGCCTGGGCGCCGGGCTGGACGTCGCCCATGTTGCCCTCGAGCTCGGCGCGCGGGACCAGGGCCGCGACGGAGTCGACGACGATGACCTTGATGGCGCCGGAGCGGACGAGGATCTCGGCGATCTCCAGGGCCTGCTCGCCGTGGTCGGGCTGGGAGATCAGGAGGTTCTCGACATCGACCCCGAGCGCCTTGGCGTACTGGACATCCAGGGCGTGCTCCGCGTCGATGAAGGCGGCGGACCCGCCCTGCTTCTGGGCCTCGGCGATCATGTGCAGCGCCATGGTGGTCTTGCCGGAGGACTCCGCGCCGTAGATCTCGACGACGCGGCCCATCGGCACGCCGCCCACGCCCAGGGCCAGATCGAGGTTGAGGCACCCGGTGGAGATGGTGGCGACCCGGGGGGTCTCGGCGTCGCCGTACTTCATGATCGAGCCCTTGCCGAAGGCGCGCTCGATGGAGGCGATGGCGGAGTCGATGGCGACGTCGCGCTCGTTCTTGCTGTTCTTTCCGTTGGTGCGGGAAGCCATGTCAGGACCTCGGGGGCTGGCCCGCGGCGGGCGCGGGAGAGGGGGAGGGAGCGGACGCGGGTTCCGCGGAGGAGGAGAGCAGCGCGCGCCGGAGCAGTGCCAGCGCGGCGGAGACGGTGAGGGACTGGACCCGGGCACGATCCCCGGGGAGCCGGAGCACCCGGTGGGTGGTGGTGCCCTGGCCGGTGGGACCGACCGGACCGGCGATCGCCACATGCACGGTACCCACGGGCTTGTCGGGCGTGCCACCCCCAGGACCGGCGATCCCGGTGACGCCCACACCCCAGGTGGCCCCGGAGGTGTCGCGCACGGCCTCGGCCATGGCGCGGGCGACGGGCTCGCTGACGGCGCCGTGCTCGCCGATCAGGACCGACGGCACGCCGAGACGGTGGATCTTGGCGGCGTTGGAGTAGGTGCAGACGCCTTCTTCGAACCAGGTGCTGGCGCCGGGGACGGCGGTGCAGGCGGCGGCGAGCTGCCCCCCGGTGCAGGACTCGGCGAGGGCGACCGTGTGGCCCGCCTGACGGAGCAAGCGGCCGACGGTGGCGGCGAGGGTGCCACCGACCGCACCCTCCAGCCCATCGATCGCGTACACCGAGGGGCCGATCGCGGCGCGAAGCTGGGAGACGAAGCCAGCGACTTCGTCGGTGCCGATCCCGTGGGCGACGCGGAGCTTGAGGTGGTTCTCGGCGAGGAAGGTGCGGGTGGACAGGATGATCCCAGGGTGGGCGAGGCCCTCGATGCGGTCCTGGATGTCGCTCTCGCCCTTGCCGACGATGCGCAGCACCACCAGGCGACCGGGGGTGAGAGGGAACCGCGCCTGCAGGGCGGGTTCGACGTGCTGCTCGTACATGGCGCGCATCTCGTGCGGGACGCCGGGCATGCAGGCGACGTAGGCGTGGCCGTGGGCGGTGCCGGGGGCGGGCAGCAGCGCGGAGAAGCCTGGCGCGGTGCCGCGATCGTTGTCGAGCCGGGTGGCGCCCTGCGGGAGCATGGCCTGCTTGCGGTTGGCCGTGGCCATGGGACGGCCGAGGGCGGCGTACCGTGCGGTGAGCGTGGCGAGGGCGTGGGCATCGAGCGCCAAGGGGACGCCCAGGGCTGCGGCGAGGGCCTCGGCGGTGAGGTCGTCGGCCGTGGGGCCCAACCCCCCGGTGCACAGCGCGATGGGGGCGAGCCGGGCGGCCTCCTCGAAGACGGCGCGGATGTCGGCGAGTCGGTCGCCGACGGTGACGTGACGGACCACCCGGATCCCGAGGGTGGTGAGCCGATCGGACAGCCACGCGGCGTTGGTGTCGGCGATCTGGCCGGTCACCACCTCG
Organism: bacterium; assembly: GCA_030424555.1. Taxonomy (GTDB): domain Bacteria; phylum Myxococcota_A; class UBA796; order UBA796; genus JAUHWK01. Next base: position 7,794 of record JAUHWK010000110.1, read on the forward strand.
TCGCCTTGGGACAGCACCACCGCGTCCAACACGGACCCCTCCTGAACGGACGTCCAGCATGTACATCGGCGGTCAGTACCTGTCCACCGATGTGTTCTGAGTGGCGGACAGAATATGTCCGATGTGGCCTCGCTGCCGCGGGAGTGCGCGGCCGGACCTGCGGGGAGGTTAGCCCGCGGCGCATGGAGGCGCGGTGCCGCGGGCGATGGGACTGGACGTCGGAACCAAGACGATCGGCGTGGCCGTCAGCGATGAGCTGGGCATCGCGCCCCACCCCGTCTGCACCGTGGCCCGGGAGAGCGTCCGCAAGGACACGGACCGGCTGGTGGCGCTCGGTGTGGAGCGGGGGGTCGACGTGTGGGTCGTCGGGCTCCCGTTGGAGCTCGACGGCACCGAGGAGCGCAGCGCCCGGCTCGCCCGGCAGATCGGCAAGGCCGTGCGGGCGTCCACGGGGCAGCGGGTGGTGTACGTCGACGAGCGGTTCACCTCGGTGCAGGCCGAGCGTGACCTGATCGGTCAAGGGGTGTCGCGCCGTCGCCGCAAGCAGGTGATCGATCAAGCGGCGGCGATGCGCATCCTCCAGTCCTGGCTGGAGCACGGGGTGGCGATCGTCGAGGAGGAGGAAGCATGAGCGGCAGCCCGTGGGTCCGGACCGCGCTCGCGGCGGCGGTCACCCTGGTGATCGGCCTGGTGTTGGGGGGGCTTGGTCCCCGCGCGGAGGTTCGGCGCCTCGAGGCCAAGGTGTTCGCGCTGGAGCGGGCCGCGGCACGGCGTCCTCCGGCGTTCACCCAGGAGATCACCGACATCCTCACCCGGCCCGCCGCCAACGCCCCGGTGCGCACCCCGCTGGGGACGGTGACCGATCCCGACGATGCGCCCGCACGCCGACGCGACTGGAACAAGCCGCCGCGGCCCGTGCAGGGCGTGGACACGGATCGGTCGCGCACGGCGGATCGGGCCGAGGGCAGCGCCGAGGATGAGGCCCTCGCCGTGGTCAAGGACACGCTGGCGGTTCGGGCAGCCCAGGCCCGGGCGGCCTTGTTCCAGGACATCGATCCGACGCCGGCGCAGATGGACGAGATCGAGGCCGCGGTCGAGGACATGAACGATCAGCTGTACGACGTGACCCGGTCCTTCCTCGAGCGGGCCCACCGCGACGACATCTACCCCCGGCGGGACACGATGGCGCTGGGGGCGGACGTCCTCGATGTGTTGGTGTCGACCGAGCAGCGCATCCTGGACGGCCTCACGCCAGGGCAGCGGGCGAACGTCCGGGAAGAGGCCACCGATCCCACGTCGTTCGTCGACCCGTCCCTGCTGGACCTGGCCGGGGAGTTCGAGAACCTCCCGCAGGTCCGGGAGCGCTGATGACGCTTGGGTCGTCCTGGCGGGCGACGGCGTGGGTGGCCCGCTTCGAGGTCCTGCGCGCGGTGCGCACCTGGCGTGCGGCCGCCCTCGTCGTGGTGTTCCTCATCGCGAACCTCGGCGGCACCTGGCTGTTCCTGCAGGGGCTGCTCCAGGTCGAGCAGCAGCTGGCGACCACCCTCGGGGTCGCCACCACCGATCGGCCGGGGGCGTTGCTGGCGGCCATGCAGGGCAGCGAGCAGGTCCTGGAGATGCTGACCGTGTTGACCGGCTCCGAAGAGACCGCCGAGAAGGTCGCGGGAGAGCCCATCCTGGCCCTGTTTCAGCTGTGGCTGGGGGTGGTGACGCTGCCGTTTCTGGGAGCGACCACGTCCGCGGAGACCATCTCGGGCGACGTCCGAACCCGGGCGATCCGGTACGAGGCCCTGAGGACGGGCCGCGGTGAGCTGGTGGTGGGGCGCTTCCTCGGTCAGGTCGTCTTGGCCGCGGGCGCGCTCGCGCTGTCGCTCGTCGCGGTGTGGGGGCTGGGCCTGACGGGGATGGCGTCCCAGGATCCGTGGGCGCTTGCCTGGGCCTTGGGGGTGTGGGGAGGGCGTGCGGCGCTCATCGCGTTCCCCTTTGTGGGGTCGGCATGATGGTCTCGCAGTGGACGGCGTCGCCGATGTGGTCCCGGGTGCTGGCGCTGGTCCTCACCGCGGCCAGCTGGATGGTGTACGGGTGGGTGTCGTGGGTGGAGGGCCCGGGCTGGGTGACGCTCGCGGACGCGCTTGCGCCCTTGCTCCCGCAGACGTGGATCGCGGGCCTGTGGTCGGGAGGCTGGGACCTGGTGGTCAGCGGGGTCGCGTGTACGGCCCTGGGCCTCGGCGCAGTCGCGCTCGGGTTCGTCCGGTTCGCAGGGCGGGACCTGTGAAGGACGCGCTGCGGCTCGAGGGCGTGGTCAAGCGCTGGCGAGGAGGGCGCCGGGCGCTGGACGGGCTGACCTTCCGGGTTCCCGAGGGCAGCGTGTGCGGGTTCATCGGTCCCAATGGGGCAGGAAAGACCACCACCTTCGGGGT
>JAUHWK010000639.1 GCA_030424555.1 bacterium
GCGCACCTGCTGGCTGCGTGCGCGGGCGAGAAGCTCCAGCACGCCCTCCCACAGCACGAAGCGCAGGCCCTCGGCGGTGGTGAGGTCGAGGCAGGACAGGACCGTGCGGGCGACGTCGGCATCGACCCGCCCCAGGCCACGGATCAGCTCGCGAATGCGGGCGCGGGTGGCGGCGCGGGGATCGATCGTGAGCCGGGCGCCCGTGCGGGGATCGCGGCGGGTGCCGTGCAAGGGCAGGCGGTCGTACACGCCGACCTCGGTGCGGAGCGCGGCGCGGAGCCAGTCGACGTCCTCGTGGGCGGTGCGCATGCGGACGAGGGCGGTGAACGCTTCGTCGTTCTCGGGCGCGATCTCAAGGATCTCCCGGAAAGTGCGTGCGGCTTCCTCTTCGAGATCCATCGCCAGCAGGGCGGCGCCGAGGACCTGGCGGGCGTGGACGTCGCTGGGCTCGATCGCGAGGGCGCGGCCGCAGGCATCCCGGGCGCGCTGGGCCTGGCCGAGGTGGAGGTTGGAGGCGGCGATGCGGGTCCACACGTCGACCGGCTCGTCCGGCTGCGCCTCGAGGTAGTGCCGGAAGTGCCAGATCGCGCGCTTGTGCCGGTGGGTGCGCGCGGCGACCCGTCCCAGGTGGTAGTGCGCGCGGCCCTTGTGGGACGGGAAGTCCAGCAGGCGTTGCAGGAGGCGCTCGGCGTCCTGGACCCGATCGGTGCGCAGGCACAGCAGCGCGAGGTCCAGGAGGAGGCCGGCCTCGACCTCGTGGGAGGGGCCGAGCTGGAGCGCGCGGACCAGGTGGTACTGGGCGTGCTCGATGATGCGGCGTGGGGCTGAGGGACGGGTGGCGCGTCGGGCGAGCAGGCGGCCCAGGAGCAGGTGGGGCTCCCAGCTGTCGGGGGCGATCCGGCAGCTCTCGGTGAAGGCGGCGATGGCGCCAGGCTCATCGCCCTCCGACAGGGCGAGCTCGCCGAGGGCGAGGAAGCGCAGGGGGTCGCGGGGCGCGAGCTCCTCGGCGGCCTCCAGGTGGCGCTGGGCGGGCTCGATGCGATCGAGCAGGACGAGCGCGAGCGCGGCGAGCACGGTGGCGTCGGGGTGATCGGGCTCGCGGTGCAGGGCGCGGCGGGCGTGGGTGAGCGCCTTGTGGTGCCAGCTGGCGCCGCCGTCGTGGAAGCGGCCCCGGGACAGACAGGCCCTGGCCAGCGCGAGGCGGTCCTCCAGCGTGCTGCGGCTCGCCACCCGGGTCTCCAGGCGACGGATGTTCCAGTCGAGCTTGTCGTGCGGCAGCATGGCGTCCCTGGCCCCGACGGGGTCCATTCCACGCTGGCAGGACCGGGTCAAGCGGGTACGAGGCGGGTCCGGCGCGGTGTCGACGCCGACCCGTGACGCGCGTGCCACGGACACGCCCTCCCCGGATGCGCGGTGGATGGGCGGCGGGATGGGAGGTCCTGGATGGACGAGGTCGCTGCCGGTCTCCGCCGTGCCCGTGCTGGGGCCGCGTTGGTGCCCCTGTTCATCGGGTCCGGGGCGACCGGGCTGGTCTACCAGACGGTCTGGTCTCGCCAGCTCCACCTGGTGTTCGGGACGTCCACCCTGGCGGTTGCCACCGTGTTGGCTGCGTTCATGGGCGGGCTCGCGCTGGGCGGGGCCTGGGCGGCGCGGGTGGTGGATCGGGTGCAGCGTCCCCTGGCGGCGTATGGCGCGCTGGAGGCGGCGATCGGGCTGTGGGCGCTCGCGTTTCCCTCCCTCCTCGGGTGGGCCGCCCCGGGCTGGATCGCGCTGACCCGCGCGTGGGCGCTGGACGCCGGGGCGCGGGCGGGGGTGCAGCTGCTGGTCACGGGGCTGCTGCTCGTGCCCCCCACCGCCGCGATGGGCGCGACGCTCCCGCTGCTGGCGCGGTTCGCGGTGGGCGGGTCGGAGGATGGGGCGGGTGCGGGCGATCGGATCGGACGGCTGTATGCGGCCAACACGGTCGGCGCGGTGCTGGGGACGGCGGTGGCCGGCTTCTGGATGC
>JAUHWK010000640.1 GCA_030424555.1 bacterium
TCAGCGTGCCGTGGGAGGAGTCGAATGGCTGACACCGAGCTGGTGCTGACCTTCGACCGGTCCCTGTACCGGCCCGAGGCGATCTCGGCGGCCGTCGAGGCCTATGAGGGCTACGCCCAGGCGATCGAGGTCTCCGAGGGTGTCGAGGACACCACGGTCACCCTGCGTGGGTTCGATGCCCGCTACGGGTCGCTGATCGGCGACAGCTTCGCCAACCACGCGCTGTTCGAGACCATCATCCGTGCGCGCCAGGTGGTCGGAGGGGTGGCGGTTTGATTCGCCAGCACGCGCTGACCCTGCCTCGTCCGTCCACCCGGACGGACCACCTCGGGTTCTTCCGCTACGGGCGGGTGAACGACGACACGATGGTGGTGACCAACGACGCTGGTGAGTACGTGCTCCTGTCGGACACGGACTTCGACCTCCTCCTGCGCGACGAGCTGCCGGAGGGTCACCCCAAGCTCCCCGCCCTGCGGGCCAAGGGCGTGCTCAAGGTCGGGCTCGATGTCCACGGCATGGCCGGGAAGATCCGTCGCAAGCGGTTCTACGTCGACTACGGCCCCCACCTGCACGTGCTGATCACCACCCTGCGGTGCAACCAGTCCTGCAAGTACTGCCACGCCTCGCGCACGGACATGGATCGGGTCGACACCGACATGTCCGAGGACGTCCTGTACAAGGCCGTCGAGATGGCCTTCCAGTCCACGTCTCCGTACATCTGCTTCGAGTACACGGGCGGCGAGCCCACCGTGAACATGGATGCGATCAAGAAGTCGGTCGCGTACGCCACGGAGCTCAACAAGCGGTACGGCAAGATCGTCGATCACTCCGTCGTCACCAACATGACGTGGATGAACGAGGAGAACGCCAACTGGCTGATCGACCATGGGGTGCTCGTCTGCACTTCCCTGGACGGTCCCAAGGAGCTGCACGACTGGAACCGTGCCTGGGCACGGCGCGCGAGCAACTTCAACGGCGAGATGCCCGACAACTCCAGCGCGTACGACAGCGTCGTCCACTGGATCCAGTGGTTCAACCAGCGCTACATCGAGCGCGGAAAGGACCCGGGGCTGTGGCACGTCGACGCGCTGATGACCACCACCCGCAAGTCGCTCGGGATGTACCGGGAGCTGGTCGACCAGTACATCGAGCTCGGGTGCCGCAACGTCAAGATCCGGCCGCTCAACCCGTATGGGTTCGCCACCAAGACCTGGCGGGTGATCGGCTACACGATGGACGAGTACCTGGAGTTCTACGAGAACGTCCTGGACTACATCATCGAGCTCAACCTCCAGGGCGTCGAGGTCCAAGAGGGCACGGCGGCGATCTTCCTCAAGAAGATGTTCACGCCCGACGACCCCAACTACGTCGACATCCGCAACCCGATCGGGTCCGGCACGGGGCAGATCGCCTACTACGTCGACGGCAACGTGTACCCGTCCGACGAGGGCCGCATGCTGGCCGGGATGGGCAACGGCTTCTTCCACCTCGGCACGCTCGGCGAGTCCAGCTACCACGACCTCGTCCGCCACCCGACGGTCAAGTCGCTGGTGGTCGCGTCGTTGCTCGACACCCTGCCCGCCTGTTCCACCTGCTGGAACATGCCGTGGTGCGGCGTGCGACCCATCAACAACTTCATGGAGAGCGGTGATCTCTTCGCACAGCGGCCCAACACGCCCAAGTGCAAGGAGCACATGGCCATCGCGAAGTTGCTGCTGGATCGTCTTGCCAACGACGCCGATGGTAAGGTAGAAATGATCTTCCGGCGGTGGATCATCAACCGCTCCCGTGACGAGGACTCGCCCGATCAGGGCGCCTGAACCAGGAGGCCTCCATGGCCAAGAACGACGGCGACGCGCTTCCGCCCCTCCCCGGGCTGTCCAAGAAGCCGATGCACTTCCTGCAGGCTGAGGAGTCTCGTCAGGCAACCAGTGTCGATGTCGAGGGCATCCTCGAGAAGGCCGACATGCTGGTGGCCGATCCGGACAACGGGGGC
>JAUHWK010000641.1 GCA_030424555.1 bacterium
CTTGTCCTTGGCGCGGGCCATCAGGGCATCGATGTCGAAGCGGCCGAGGCCCTCCTTCTCGGTGCCTGCGGCAATGTTCTCAAAATCGATCAGGACGGCGAGGTTGTTCTCCACCCGGGACTCCGTGTGCTGGGTGTTGTGGGTCACCCGCGTGCGGCCTCGGTCGGTGCCCTCATGCGAGGGGATGACACTGCCGTTGGCGCGGGCTGCGGGGCGTCTGGGTGGGTGCGGCGCGGCATGGGGCCGGGGCGCAGGGCCGGGAGACGTTCCCGCGGGTCACCTCCCGGCAGGATGCTGGAAGGCGCGCAGGGCCTAACCCCGCAATGGCCCAAATCACAAGGCGATGTCTGCAACAGACATGCATCGGGGGTGGTTGGGGAAGGGGTGGGCGTGGTGGCGCTGCGATAGGCAGCCGCTCCGTGCCCTGCACCCCGGAGGTCCCGTGTCTGATGCCGCCCGCTTTCAGGGAACCGACCGCTACATCGCCACGGACGATCTGGTCGACGTGGTCAACGCGGCGGCGGCCATCGGTCGGCCGTTGTTGATCAAGGGGGAGCCCGGCACCGGCAAGACCGTGCTGGCGGATGCGGTGTCGTCGGCGCTGGGGCTGCCGCTGCGCAGCTGGCACATCAAGTCGAGCACCAAGGCGGCGGACGGCCTGTACACCTACGACGTCGTGCAGCGGCTCAACGACAGCCGGTTCGGCGACGGGGACGTCTCCGACATCACCCGGTACATCCGTCTGGGGCCGCTGGGGGAGGCGTTCGCGGCCGACCACCGCTCGGTCGTGCTGATCGACGAGATCGACAAGGCGGACCTGGAGTTCCCCAACGACCTGTTGCGGGAGCTCGACGAGATGGCGTTCACCATCCCCGAGACCGGGGAGACGATCCGGGCGGTCCACCGGCCCTTCGTGCTGATCACGTCCAACGCGGAGAAGGAGCTTCCCGACGCCTTCCTTCGCCGGTGCGTGTTTCACTGGCTCGCGTTCCCGGACATGGCGACGATGACCCGCATCGTGAACGTCCACCTGCCCGATCTTCCGGCCTTGCTGCTCCAGCACGCCCTGGATCGCTTCTTTGCGCTGCGGGCGGTGCCGGGTCTGCGCAAGCCGCCGGGCACCAGCGAGCTGTTGGACTGGCTGGCGGTGCTGGTCCACGCGGGGCTGTCCCCGGCCGACATCGACCAAGCCCACCCGTTCCTCGGCGTCCTGCTCAAGAACGAGCGGGACCTAGCGGTCGCCAAGCGCAAGCTGGCCTGAGGATGTTCCTCCCGCTGCTGTACAGGCTGCGCGCCCAGGGGGTTCCTGCGGGCACGGGAGAGTTCCTCGCCCTGTTGGGGGCGCTGCGCGACGGCGTGATCGTGGACGTCGACGGCTTGTACCGCGTCGGGCGTTCCATCCTGTGCCGCACCGAGGCGGACTTCGACGCGTGGGATGTGGCGTTCGGCGAGACGTTTGGCGAGGCGGTGTTCGACGACGCGATGCGCGAAAAGCTCGCGCGCTGGCTGGCCGAGGCCAAGGCGCGCTTGTCGGACGACACGGTCGATCCCGGCATGGACGACCAGACGCTGTTCGAGGAGCTGATGAAGCGGCTTCGGGAGCAGACCGAAGCGCACCATGGTGGCAACCACTGGGTCGGCACCGGCGGCACCAGTCCGTTCGGCCACAGCGGACGGGCATCGCGGGGGATCCGCGTGGGGGGGCAGGGGGGAGGCCGGGGTGCCATCGCGGTGGCCGGGGAGCGCAACTTCCAGACCTACCGTACGGACACCACCCTCGACCATCGGGACCTCAAGGTGGCGCTCAAGGCCTTGCGCAAGCTGGTGCGGGAGGGGCGCACCGAGCTGGATCTCGAGGAGACGATCGCGACCACCGCGCGGGAGGCGGGGGAGATCACGCTGGTGGAGCGGCCCGAGCGGCACAACCAGATCCGGCTGGTGCTGATGATGGACACCGGGGGGTCGATGACGCCCCACGCGCAGCGGGTGGAGCAG
>JAUHWK010000642.1 GCA_030424555.1 bacterium
CGGTCGGTCCGACCCGGCCGTGCAGACGCTGCGCGCCTACCTGGATCGGTGGGGTGAGGACGACATGCTGGTGGTCGTCGTCGACGCGGGCGACGAGGGGCTGTTCAGCCGATCCCGCCTGCAGGCTCTCGACACCCTGGCCCAGCGCTTGGAGGAGATCGAGGGGGTGGGGGACGTCCTCGCGCCCACCCGGGTTCCTCGGGTCCGACGCGGGTTCGGTGGCCAGTACATCCCCGTTCCCATGGTCGGCACGGTGCCGCCCGACGATGCCGACGAAGCCCGCAAGACCGCCTGGCGCGACGATCTGCTCGCCGACCCCACCATGGTCCCCACGTTCCTGTCCGAGGACGGTCGGTACGCCGCGATGCTGTTGGGCCTCACGGTCAACAACAACGAGCTGGCCGCGGTGGGGCCCGTCGTGCGCCGGGTGGAGGAGATGCTGGATCCCTCGCCGGTCGAGGGCATGCGGTTCCTGGTCGGAGGCATTCCGGTGATCGTCCGCGACCAGCTGCTGATGGGTCCGATCGCCGCGGTGCTGATGGGGGGCCTGCTCGCCCTGTTGTTCCGCAGCCGGCACGGGGTGTTGATCCCCGGGGTGGCGGCGGGCGTCCCCGCGTTCATGCTGTTGGGCGTGATGGGGTGGACGGGCGAGCCGTTCGGACTGCTCAACCAGGTGTTCCTGGCGCTGGTCCCGGCCATCGCGGTGGCCGACGCGGTGCACCTCGTCAGCCGCTACCACGAAGAAGCGGACGCCCTGGGGGGCGCCTCCAAGGACATGGACGTCGCCATCCGAGACGAGGCGATCGTCCGGGCGATGTCGTACATGGGCCTGGCCTGCTTCCTGACGTCCTTCACGACGATCGTCGGCTTCTTGAGCCTGCTGACCACCGACATGGGCGTCATCCGCAACTTCGGCCTGTACGCGGCGGTCGGGGTGGGGCTCGCCTACTTCACCGTGCTGTTCATCGTCCCGCTCACCCTGCTGTCGACCCGCTCGGGCGCCCGCCACCTCGATCACGACGACGAGGGCACGATTGGCACCCTGCTTCGCTGGGCGTGGCACGCCGCCGTCCGGCACCCGGTGGCGGTGGTCGGAGGGGCCGTGGCCGTGCTGCTCGGGTGCGCGGTGCTGGCGTGGAACGTCGAGTCGGACTGGAAGGTCACCGAGACCTTCAACGCGGACCACCCGGTGAGCATCGCCAACGCCATCCTCGATGAGCAGCTCGGCGGCGTGCTCGCGATGGAGCTGGAGCTGTCCGGTCCGCCTGGCACCTTCGAGAACCCCGAGGTCCTCCAGGCCATGTACACGGCCGAGCGCGAGGCTTCGGCTTCGGACACGGTCCGCACCACCGCGTCGCTCGCGTCCATCTCGGCGTCGACCAGCCGCTTGATCGGCGGGCCGCTGGAGGTGCCTTCGGAGGCGGGCGTGCTCCGGCGCGTGATGCAGCTCGCCGACCGCACCGGCCAGCTGAGCCGCTTCGTCGACGAGGATCGCAGCATCACCCGTGTGCTGCTGCGCACGCAGGATCTCGGAGCGTCCGTCCTGATCGATCGCGCAGCCCACGCCAAGGAGGCCTTCGAGGAGGCCCTGTCGCAGTGGGACATCGACGTGGTCGTGACGGGAAGCTCCCTGGTGGCGTCCCGCGGGGTCGGCGGCGTGACGATCGATCTGCGCGACAGCCTGCTCAAGTTCCTCGCGGCGCTGCGGATGACGCACCCCTACCCCGTCGTGCGGCTCGCCGAGCTGCGGCGCTGGGTCGACAGCGGGGCGTATGAGCGGATCCTGGGCGGCGACTACCCCAAGCGCAGCGAGGATGCCGAGGCGCGCATGGCCGACGATCTGAGCGAGGGCGCCGACGCATATCGCAAGCGGTGGAGCGAGGGCGAAGACCCGCTCGCCAAGGCGGTGCAGTCGGTGGGCGACTTCTTCAGCGACGCGGGCGGCGCAGTGTGGGACGGGGTCCGGGGGCTGTTCCGGCGCGGCGAGG
>JAUHWK010000643.1 GCA_030424555.1 bacterium
GCATCCCCGAGGAGGGCCACGAGATCGAGGTGCGGATCGTCTCGGTCGACGCCGACCGCCGACGGGTCGAGCTGTCGCCTGGCGACGCACCGCCCCCCGAGCCCGACGAGACCGCCGAGGTCCGCTCCGCGCTCGCCTCTCAGGATCACGGCAGCATGGGCACCCTCGGCGACCTGCTGCGCGCCAAGCTCGGACGCTGACGCCTGCTCAGGCCCGGCGCCCGCCCAGCGCGTCGTACCGGGCCTTGACCTGCTTGAGGTCAGCGAACGTCAGGCGCTTGTCCTCGGCCCGCCGGAGCAGGTAGGCCGGGTGGAAGGTGGGGATCGTGGGGATGCCCTCCACCAGCCGCTCCCGCCCTCGCTGCTTGGTGATCCCGGTGGTCCCGCACAGGTGCTCCAGGGCGGTGCCTCCGAGGACCAGGATGACCTTGGGCCGGATCGCCCGGATCTGACGCACCAGGAACGGCAGGCAGGTGCGCGCCTCCGCGTCGTCTGGCTTGCGGTTCCCGGGCGGACGGCACTTGACCACGTTGGCGATGTACACCTGCGAGCGCGTCAGGCCGATCACGTTCTCGAGCATCCGATCCAGCATCTGCCCTGCCGGCCCGACGAACGGCTCGCCCGTCCGATCCTCCTGCTCGCCGGGGCCCTCCCCGATCACCATCAGATCGGCGTCGGGATCCCCCACCCCGAACACGAGACGGGTTCGGCCCTCGCACAGGCCACACCGCCGACAGTCGCCGAGGTCTGCCCGGATCGCGTCGAGCCCAGCGGAGCCCGCAGCGTCCACGTGGTGGGACGGCACGCGCGCGGCCCGGTCCTGAGCCGCCAAGGCACCCCAAGGGTCCTCGGCGACCTCTGCCGCGTCCTCAGGCGCCGAAGCGTCGTCGTTGGGCGACGCGCCGAGTCCTTCCGCGGACGACGAACCATCCGGCACCGGCAGGCCCCCGTCGTCCAGGAGCACCTCGGCCCACCCCTGGGACGCCAAGGTCGCGACGTGGTCGCGCACCGCCTCCGACAGGGACAGCAGCTCGTCCGCAAGGGCCAACCGATCGGTCATGACGCCCTCCAGCCTCGGCGTCGCATCGCGCCCATCACGTCGAGTAGCGGCAGTCCGAGCACGTTGAAGAAGTCCCCCTCGATGCGTTCGAACAAGAACGCCCCCCGTCGCTCCGCGGCGTAGCCCCCCGCGCAGCCCGACCCTTCGCCGCACGCCACGTAGGCATCGATCTCCGCGTCGTCGAGATCCCCTCGGACCACCATCCGCGTCCGGCACACCCCGTGCGCTGGCTCTCCCGGCCCCACCAGCACCCAGGCCGTGTGGAGGTCATGTGCGCGACCCCGCATCCCTTGGAGGCGGGCACGGTGGTCCTGCGGATCGTCGGGCTTGCCGAACACCTCGGCCCCGTCGTGGACGACCTGATCGGCCGCGAGCACCCACGCGTCCGGGCGCGCCGCGCGCACCACCGCCGCCTTGGCCTCCGCCCTTCGTTTCGCGGTGTCCACCGGTCCGTCGCCGACGATCGACGCCTCGTCCACATTCGGTTCCACCGCCTCCACCCGGATCCCTGCGTCCTCCAGCATCGCGCGGCGCCACACACTGCCCGAGGCGAGGACCAGCGTCTGCATTCCAACTCCCTGGGCTCGGGCCCCTCCTCGTTCATGGACGGTTGGGACGGCGGCGGAGGATCGGTATACTCGCGCTCGTCGGCGCGGCCCATCTCGGGTGTCGGGCGCGGACCCCTGGAGGAGCGGCATGTCGATCGCGGTGGGTATCGATCTGGGCACGACCAACTCGGCGATCGCGTACGTCAACGCCCACGGCGTCCCGGAGGTCCTGCCCAACGCCGAGGGAGACCGGATCACGCCGTCCGTGATCCTGTTCGAGAACGACGACGTGGTGGTCGGCACCTACGCCAAGCAGGCGGCCACGGTGTACCCCGAGCAGGTCGTCGAGTTCGTCAAGCGCCACATCGGCGACGCCGG
>JAUHWK010000111.1 GCA_030424555.1 bacterium
CGTGCCGAGGAAGCGCACGGTCATGCCCCCGATGGTGACGGCCGCGATCCCGCTCTCGTGCAGCAGCGCCTCGCTCACCTGGAACAGGGCGAGGACCATCGACAGGGTGAACACGTTGGTGAGCTCATGGGGCACCAGGCCCCGCACCCGCAGCACCCGCGAGATCACCCAGCCGCCGACGAAGCCCAGGGCCGTCCCCGCCGCCAGCCGGAACGCGACGTCGGGCGCCCCGAGCCACCACGACCCGTCCCCAGGGTGGGCGACCGCCTCGTACACGACGTACGCCCCGATGGCGCCGATCGGGTCGATCAGCACCCCCTCGGCCTCGAGGATGGTCGCAGCCGTCCGGCGCACCCGAAGCCGCTTGAGCAGCGGGGTGACGACCGTGGGCCCGGTGACGGTGAGCAGCGCCCCGAAGATGAGCGACAGGCCCCAGGCCCAGCCCATGATGTAGCGGGCCGACAAGGTGGCCCCGATCGCGGTGACGAGCGCGCCGACCGTGACCAGGCGCTGGATCACGACCCCGGCCTTGCGCAGGCGGGGAACGTGCAGGTTCATCCCGCCCTCGAACAGGATCACCGCGACCGCAAACCCCACCAGGCTGCCCAAGCTCCCGCCCAGGCTGGCCGGCTGCACGACCCCCAACACGTCGGGGCCGAGCACCACGCCCAAGCCCAGCAACAGCACGATTCCGGGCAGCCTCAGGTGGGTCGCGATCGACTGGCCGACGATGCCGGCAGCGACCGCGATCGCCAGGGTGAGATCGGGGCTGTGGAAGGGGCTGGGATCGCTCATCCGCACCGTGCGAGGCTGGGGTCTGGCGGGGGTATCCCACCCGGCATGACCCGGTGAGGGTGCCCAAGGGGGCACCACGGCGCTACCATGCCACGAATCCGAGGGAAGGACGCATGGTTGACGGTCCCCTGGGGCGCGCGCTCCGTGCCCGAGATGCCACCCGGGACGCCCGGATCTCCCCAGATGCCGGGCGGTGGCTACACACCCTCGCCACCCGGTTCCTGCTGGGGGTCACGGACCCCGAGGCAACGTTGTCACGGCACGTCGCCGAGTACCTGGTGCAGAAGCGGGCGGTCGGCGAAGACGTCACGGTCGACGCCCGGTTTGTCTCGCGTGTCCTGGCGATCCACACCGGGTTGGCGCGGCCCCTCGTCGATCCTGGTCAAGACCCGGATCCCGGTCCCGTCGCCGAGGCCTTGCGCGACCACGGTGCCCCGGCCGCCTGCGCCCGCGCCCTCGCCGAGGCGCTGCTGTCCCTGCGACACCGCGGGCCCGAGCCCGGTCCCCGGCTGGCGATCGACGTGTACGGCGAGGACATCGCTGGGCGCCGTGCCGTCGTGCGGGCGATCGCGTCCTGGGCCCTGGGCAGCCCGCTCCGCGTGATCCGCGCCTCCACCGCAGACACCCCGCCGCTCGCGCCGTCCGCCGCCCGCACGCTGGTGGCCCGTCCGCTCCAGGTCGTCCGGCTGGACAACCCGATCCCATCGGACCGGGCGCGCATCGCGCTGCTCCGGGGCACCCTCGACGAGGTGGACCTCCGGGGCACGATCCTCGTCCGGGTGGGTGACGAGCCCCTGGACGGCATCCCCGGGGTGCCCTCACTGCACCTCCCCGTCCCGGCCCACGGGCTTCGTCTCGTGCGTGGCGGGACAGCCCCCGCCCCCGCCCCGCAGGCCACACCCGTCCCCCCCGAGACCCCCGACGAGTCCGTCCTGCTCTCGCTGGAGCCGGTGGACGGTCCCTGCACCGCACGCGACCACCTCGCCGGGCTGTACCGGGCGTGGGCTCAGGCGCACGGTCACCTCGTGGAGGTCCTGCACGAGCCGATGACGCCCCAAGAGCCCGCCCTGATGCAGCTGATCGGCCCCGACGTTCGCCACCTCCTCAACGGGGAGCGGGGCCTGCACCGGGTTCGCCGCGGCGATCGCCTCAGCATCGTCCGGGTTCGGGTCGGTCCGGGCCAGGGCCGGATCCGTCCGGTGGTCGTCACCGACGTCGCCGCGCTGAAGGTCCAGGGCGCATGGGGCGGCAGGGTCCGGAGCCGGGTCGCCTGCGACAACGGCCTCGTGCTTCAGAACGAGCGGTCCATCGCCGAAAACCGTCACCGTGCCATCGAGCTGGCGGACGCCTGGGCAGCGATGCCCCCCGCAGCCGACGGCACCGTGCGCCGGATCGACCTCGACGCCCCCCACGTCCACGACGACGCCACGGGGTTCTCGAGTTCGTCCGCCGATGCCTTGGCGCCCGATGCGCTTGAGTCCTTGCTGCGCCAGCGCGCCACCCCGGGATCGGACGACGGCGACATCGCCTGAGTCCGCCCGTCAGGCGTCGTCCTCGGTCTCCGAGCCCTCGCGGTACGCATCGTGCTCGCGGCGGCGGGCGCTGGTCCGCTCGTCCAGCGAGTCCTCGACCACGAGCTCGTACAGCACGGCCTGCTTGCCCTCCTGGGGACGCAGGATTCGCCCGAGCCGCTGCACGTGCTCGCGCACGGTCGCCGTGCCCGACATCACGATCGCCACGTCGGCCGCCGGGACGTCCACCCCCTCGTTGAGGACCCGGCTGGTGGCGAGCACCGGCAGCGAGCCCTCGGAGAACGCGTCCAGCAGCGCGCGGCGCTCCTTGACGTCGGTGTGGTGGGTGATCGACGGCACCAACAGCGTGCGGCTGACGGCGAAGGCCGTGGCGTTGTCGTGCGTGAAGATCAGCACCCGGTTGTCGCGGTGGACCTGGAGCAGCTCGGCCACCCGGCGCAGCTTCTCCGGCGCGGCCTGCACGAGCTCGCGGGAGCGACGCCACGCCCGGAACGCCTCCCGTCCCTCCGTCGACCGCGCGCACGCCTGCAAGAAGCGCTGCCAGCCGCCCTGCCCCCCGAGCCGGATGCCCTCGGAGGCCACGAAGCCCCGCCAGGTGTCGACCGCGTCCTCGTAGGCCGCGCGATCCGCGTCCGACAGGGTCACCCGCAGGACCTCGGTGCGGTACGGCGCCAGGAAGTCGCCCGCGAGGTCGGTGATCCCCCGCCGGTACACCACCGGGCCCACCAGCTCATCGAGCCACTGGTGCGCGCCGTCCGGCCGCTCCAGGGTGGCGGTGAGCCCGAGCCGGAACGGCGCCAACAGCAGGCCGGCACTCGCCCCGTAGGTGGGGCCTGGGAGGTGGTGGACCTCGTCGTACACCACGAGCCCGAACCGGTCCCCTAGCCGCTCCCCGTGCCCCCACGCGCTGTCGTAGGTGGTGACCGTCAGATCCTCGATCTCGTGGACGCCGCCGCCAACCACACCCACCGGCTCCCCGAACGCGCGCCGCAGTCCGTCGTACCACTGGCCGACCAGATCGAGGGTCGGGGCGACCACCAGGGTGGGACGGTCCGCATCCCGGATCGCGAGCTGGGCGACGAGGCTCTTTCCCGCCCCGGTGGGCAGCACGACCACCCCGCGACGGCCCCCACCGCGCCAGGCCTCCAGCGCCTCCCGCTGGTAGTCCCGCGGGATCCGCTCGCTGTGCCAGGGACGCCCGAGCGTCGTCCATCCGCGGGCCTCGTCCTGAAACGGAACCCCCGCCCGGTGCCAGCCCAACACGAGGCCACGGTACGCGGACGCCGGCCCTCGCCACAGCCCGCCGACCCGTGCGTCCCGCACAAACTCGGTCGGCACCTCGTCGTCGGGCACGGCCTCCAGCAACACCGTCCCCCGGTCCCAGCGGATCGTGCGCACCCCGGTCACGACGCCACCTCCGACACCGCATCCCGCAGGGCCTTGAGGGGCAGGACCTCGCCGAACGTCACGACCCGCACCGGCAGATCCTCGACCTTGCGGTCCACGCACATCCGGCGACTCACCGCCACGATCACGTCCTTGCGGCCATGGCGGGCCAGGCCCTCCAGGTGCCGATCGAGCCAGTCGCGGCGCCACCAGCCCGCCACCTCCAGGTACGCCGTGCGCTCGCCGTCCGAGAACGCGAGGTCTGGCAGCAACAGGCCCCGTCCGCCGAGCGGGATCGGGAGCACCTCGTCGGACGGTTGAAACGGGTGATCCGTCGGCCAGCGCGCGACGAGCCGGGTGACCTCCGGGGCGGCCTGCCCCCCCGCGTCGCGCAGGTGGGACCGCAAGCCCGCCGTGTGATCCAGCTCCAGCACCGCGTGGCGCTTGGCACGCCCCCACCGCACCGGCGCCGTGAGGGTCCAGGGAACGTCCAGCCGCGGCACGCCTGCCACGAACCGGGCCAGATCCAGGCCGTACGCGGTGGACCGCTTCAGGACGCTGCCCGGCCCGTCCAAGGTGAGGGTGACCGTGGCCCCCTCGCGAGACGCCCCCACCATCAGCCGACAGAACCGGGCGTGGTGCATCAGCTGGCGCAGCCGGGCCGGGGTGGGGCCCTCCAGGGTGAGCGTGACCTCCTCGGCGTGGAGCACGACCGCCTGGACCAGGGCCAGGTTGTACCGGTCGGCCAGCTGGTCGGCGGGCCACGGGCGCGCCTCGACGATCACCTGCTCGCTCGGGAGATCGGCGTACAGCGCCTCGGAGACCGCCACCGCCGTCATCCCGAGCGACGCGCCCGCCTCCGCGAGCACGTCTGCGGCCACCGGGCGGCCTGTCGGCCCCGCCTCCAGCGCCAGGGGACCCCGCTCCGCCGCCAGCCGGAACACGGTGTCGCGCACCGTGCGGGGAGGGATCTCCGACGCGGTCTCGAAGGTGCAGCGATCGACCAGGAGCTTGGCGAAGCCCTTGAGCACCTTGGCGCGGCGCGACGGCCCGATCGCCTCGTCCAGCGCCTCTTGGAGCACCCGTCGGGGGGCGCGGGCAGCCTGGGCCGCCTCGACGGCCGCCACCATCTCCTCGGCGGCCTCGCGCAACGCCGCGTCCCCCGGCTTGACGAAGGTCGGCCGAACCCGGCCTTGCCGCAGCGTGGCCCGCACCAGATCGGCGGTCAGCACGTCAGAGCCGGCCCTGGGGTCCGTGGTCCACGGGCGCGTCGTCGGACGAGGTCCCCGCCTGGTCCCGACCATCGACCCGAGGCTCCGCAATGCAGGAGTCCAACGCCCAGTCCTGCGCGCGGTACGACTTGAGGTTGGCCTTGGCTCGTCCGGTCGTCCGCACGTTGAGGAAGTGCCGCGCCCAGTGGCGGGTGGGGGCGTCAAACCGCCAGATCCAGCCACCGTCCTTGCGCGCCTTGGCCATGGTCATCCAGGCCAGGTGCAGCGGGTGGGCGTCGATCCGCTCTCCGACGTGGGGTCCGTCGACGAACACCGGCACGCCAGCCTCGTCCACCCCCAGCCATCCGCCGGGCACCCGGGGCGGACGCCCGAGCCCACCGCTCCAGGCCAGCAGCGCGTCCAGCTCGCCCTCGACGTCGGCCTCCGACAGCATGGTGAACAAGCACTCGCCACAGGCCCGCGCGTCGTGCACCGCGCGGTGGGCGTCCTTGAGCGACACCCCGGTGCGCCGGGCCAGCTCCTCGAGCCGGTGGGACGACGCGTCCGGGTAGCGGCGGCGCGACAGGTCCACCGTGTCGATCGCGGCGAGGGGTTCGATCCAAGGCACACCCACCCGCGCCAGCTCGGTCGTGAGAAAGGCGTGATCGAACGGGTAGTTGTGCGCGACCGCCACGGCGTCGACGAAGTAGGCCGCGACCTCCTCCGCCAGGTCCGCGAACACGGGCGCGTCCGCGACGTCCTCGTCCCGGATCTTCGACACCTCGGTCGCCGCCTTGGGGATCGGGATCTCGGGGTTGATCAGCCGGCCGTACTCCTGCTGATCGACGACCCGCCCATCGCGGTCACACCGGAACGAGACGATGCCCACCTCGATGATCCGGTCGCCGGTGTGCGGCGACAGGCCCGTCGTCTCGGTGTCGAACGCCACGAACGTGAGGTCGGCCCAGTGCATGGCGCGGCCCTATCCCATGGCGTCGAGGCCCGCGCGCACCACGTCGCGGGCTGCCTGCTCCGCCTGCGCCCGGTGCCGGACCCACAGCGCATGGGCATCCGGCCCCACCGGGTTGGCGACCCCCAGGATGGGGACGAACGGCACGCCTGCCTCCGCGCACGCCCGCGCGACGCCCCAGGTCTCCAGGTGCTCCACCGCCGCCCGATCGGCCATCGACGCCACCAGTCCCGGGTCGGTGGTGATCGCCGGGGTGGTCACCACCTCTGCCCACGGCGCGTCAAAGAACGTCGCCAGGGCAGGATCCGCTTGGATGGGGGGTCTCGGGGCAACCTCATACGCCAGATTGACAACTGTCAAGAGTGGGCGCCACGACAGTCCATCGCCACGAATCACGGTACCGATCGGGAAGTCCGTAGTGTAGGCACCACACGTACCGACAAGTACCACCCCATCCACACAGTCTTCACACAGTCGACGCGCCATCGAAATCGCCGCGTCAATCGCCCCGATTCCGATGGTCACCCCAGGTAGATCGCCCAGTTCTCCCGCCACCGCGGCCACGATCCCGATCCGACCGACCCCTGTACGGACCGACCAGTTTGCCCGGTCTTCACCCTTCATTATGAAACCCACCTTCACACAATGGCCCGACGATCCGTTCCAGGCGGTCCTCGTACCCACCCCTCGCCCGCCTGTCTCACCCTCGCGCCTCGGAGATCTCGTGACGACTCGACGCGCTGTCAGCCGCACCCGCATCCTCGCGGGCGCCCATGAGATCTTGGACAACGGGGTGTACGGCGACCTCACCGTCGACGCGCTGGCCCGCTCGCTCAGCATGTCCAAGTCCACGTTGTACAAGTACTTTCGCGGCAAGGACGAGCTGGTCTGTGCCATCGTGAGCGCGGTGTGTGACGCCGCGGAGTCCGACCTCAAGCAGGTGGCCGCGAACGAGCGGGACCCCGCCAAGGCGATCGCGCGCATCTGCGCCATCCTCGCCCGCCACGCCGACGACATGCCCCGCGCCGCCCTGCTTCAGATCGATCGCCTCCCGTCGCTGTGCCGCGACCAGATCGAGGGCACGCGCGGAAAGATCCGGGTCGCCCTGGAGCAGCAGTTCGCGCGCCGCGGCCCCGGCGCCGTCGGAGCCCCTCTCGCCGCCACCACCCTACAGGCCTCGATGCGCGCCGCCATCGCTGCGAGCGCCAAGGGCGAGTACCGCCACGGCCGCGGCAACGCCCTGCGCGCCGCGTACGGGTTGCTCGCCCCGGGGCTGGAGCTCCCCGCGCTCCCCACCCTCACCGGTGAGCGGCACGCCCGCTGACTTACCGGTGAGTGGCACGCCCGCTGAGCGGCCCCCCGGATCCGGGTAGAGCACGACGCCGCGGGCGATCCCTACGGCGCGTCCACTGCCGGGGCCTCAGTGCACTCGGGATGAGGCGTCACGCCAGGCCACCCCGCCTGCACCAGGCATCGGGTCGGCCGGTCCCACCGGACCGCCCCCGGCACGAGGTCATCCCGCGAGTCGTCTGCCGGCGCCCAGCCCACCGACACACCGGTCGGCGCGATCCACACCCAGCCTCCGGCGTCTGGATCCCGCCACCACAGATCGCCACCCTCGGAGATCCCGAGCGGGCCCGACGCGAGCAGACGCACCAAGGTGGTGTGGGTCCGGCGGTCCAGCTGGCGCAGGCCGTCCAGATCGGACGGCACCCGCGCGACGCGATCGGGCGGCGCCGGCACGGGAACGCCCAGCGCCTGGGCCCGCACGATCGCGTCCCGGGCCGAGAGTGCAGCCTGGTCGCGCCCCCGTGATTCCACCCGGGCGGCCGCGACGGAGGGCGCCCGGGCAGCGTGGAGGAAGCGCCGGGTGCTGCCATCGGACGCCTGCTCGATCCACGACAGCACCAGGCCCGGCACGCCCGACGCGTGGGCATCGTCGCGCGCCTGGAGGACGCGTCCGGTCTCCAGCACCATCGCGAGGGCCCCGGGATCGGCGTGACGCCCCGGCCGGAGCGCATCGACGCGCGCCGCGAGCCAGTCACCGTCGGCGTCGCCGCGGACGTCCCCCGCCAGCACCATCCGAAGGGCCTCCAGGCCGGGTCGGGCGTCGTCGCGCTCCCACACGGTCCACGAGCGGTCCTCCATTCCGACCCCGACCGGGTCCCGGTACGACAGCTCCAGCGCGATGCTCCGCACGCTGTCCCGGGCGATGCGCAGGCCCTCCCGGACCCCGATCTCTTCGGGGTGGACCACCCCCTCGAACACCCGCAGGCTGCGATCCTCCGCGATCAGGTCGGCCACCAGCCCGATGCGCTCGAAGGCATCCGGCGGCAGGTCGCGGACCAGCAGATCGACGTCGCCACTGTCGGTGTACGCCACCAGCCGGACGCGCAGGCGCCACGCCTCGGCCGCCCGCCGGTTGAACACGCGCCAGGGATGGGCGCGCAGGGCCTGGGCCGCCTCGACCACGCCCGGGGCCGCGCCGTCGGGCACCAACGACAGCGTCTGCCAGTCGTCGCCCTCGGCCGCCGCGTGATCCACCCAGCACCACTCGGGCACGAGCACGACCTCACGCCGCGCCGCCGCCGCGTCGGGGGGCGCCGCCAAGGCCGCCAAGCCTTGCACCAGGTCGGGGTGATCCGCTTCGATCCCCGGGGGTGGGGGCGCATACAGCTCGGAGGCGGCCTCGGCCGGCAGATCGGCACAGGCTACCCGAGATCGGTGTCCCGCCGCCATCAGCGCCTCGTGGACGAACAGGGCGCGCTCGGTGGGGGTGCCCGCACGGGTGCGCACGAGCGCATCGGGGCTGCGGGTCGAGCCCTGGGCCGCCACCACCGCGATGTTCGCCCGCACCCACGCCGCCAGGGCCTCGGGCTCGGGGTGCTGCCGGGCGATGTCCACCGCGCCCTCGACCCGGGCGGGCCATGCGCCCGCGACGGCCTCGGCCAGGTGGGACCGGGCCTGGACGGTGTCGCTGGCAGGAGACAGGCGCCGGGCGATCACCGGCTCGGCGTCGTCGGGGACCGTCCACGCCACCCCCCGGCGGCCCGTCGTCGTCACCATCCACGGCGCGCCTCCCGCCGGCAGCGTGAGCGGTCCCGCCAAGGGTTCCGCGAGCCACCGCGCGTCCCCCCGCGAGGCCACCAGGGGCTCGGTGGTGGGTCGGCCATCGTCTCCGATCGCCAGGACCGCGATGCCGGCCCGTCCCAGGCCCTCGTCCTCCGACTTCGGGAGGGTGCGGTGGGGTCCCCGCAAGGGCAGGACGAGGTGGTGCTCGTCGAACAGGATGTCGAGCTCGAGCTCGTCGCGAGACCAGTCCGCAGGCACGCGGAAGGGCAGGGTCCACAGCGCCTGGTACGGACTGAGCTGCGGGACGGACCAGCCCTCGCGCGAGGGATCGACCGCCACCTCCGCCCGGTGCTCCCCGACCCGCAGGGTGAACCGGTCCCGGCGCACCGACACGTCGCCGCTCTCCGACGACAGGTCCCGGATCACGCGCTGCCGGGTCTGCGTGGCCTGCACCAGGACGGACACCTCGGCGCCGCCGTCCTCGGTCGGCACCTCCCGCACCTCGAGGACGTCCACGCGCAGCACCGGCAACGCCGACGACACGCCGGGGAACCACACCACCGGCTCGGGCTCCGTGGAGACCGGATCGGCCGGGGGTGTCCCCGTGCAGGCGACGAGCCACGCCGCCGCCGCGATCAGCCCGCGAAGGCCTCGCGGGCGGCCGCCAACACCTCGTCCACGTGTCCCTTGACCCTGACCTTCGGCCACGCGCGCACCACCTTGCCGTCGGCGTCGAACAAGAACGTCGAGCGGTGGATCCCCTCGTACGTCTTGCCGTAGTTCTTCTTCTCTCCCCACACGCCCCAGGGCGCCACCACGACGTGCTCGGTGTCGGACAGCAAGGGGTAGTCGAGGCCCTGCTTGTCGGCGAAGTTCTTCTGCCGACGCACGGTGTCCGCGCTCATCCCGACCACCGCCACCCCCACCGCGGCGAAGTCCCCCTTGAGGTCGCGAAAGCCGCACGCCTCGGTGGTGCAGCCCGGCGTGGAGGCCTTGGGGTAGAAGAACAAGACCACCGGGGCACCGCGGTACGACGACCACGCGACGTCCTCCCCGTGCTGATCGGACAGCGTGAAGTCCTCGGGGATGTCACCGACGTCGAGCATGGGTCCTCCAGCACTGGGGGGCGATTGATGGGGGTGGGTCGGGAGCCCAG
>JAUHWK010000644.1 GCA_030424555.1 bacterium
GGGATGGACGTGCGCCCCACCGACATGAGCGGGCGGCTACAGTCCGTGGGGGTGCTCAAGGCGATCACGCCGGCTGCGCCAGAGGAGGAAGCATGGCGTTGACGCCGTCGACGATGGTTGCGCTGGGAACGCCGTTGCCGGACCTCACCCTGCCCACGCCGGACGGGACGCGCCATCGGCTGGTCGAGCTGCTCGTCGGACGCCGAGGGGTGTTGGTGCTGTTCCTGAGCAACCACTGCCCGTACGTGCTGCACATCCAGCCCCTGTTGGGCGCGCTGGCGCGCGACCTCGCGCAGGTGGGTGTCGCGACGGTCGGGATCCACAGCAACGATGCGGAGCGCTACCCCGCCGATGGGCCGGAGGCGGTCGCCCAGGTGGCCTCGGCCCACGGCTACGATGCCCTGCAGTTGATCGACGCGGACCAGCGTGCCGCCCGCGCGTTCCGGGCGGCGTGTACGCCGGACGTGTTCCTGTACGACGCCGAGGGGCGGCTGGTGTACCGGGGGCAGCTCGACGGAACCCGCCCAGGAGGTCCGCCGGCGACCGGGGCTGACCTCCGAGCGGCGGTGTCGCGTCTGGTGGAGGGGCGAGATCCTATGCCAGATCAGGTCCCGTCCTCGGGCTGCAACATCAAGTGGAAGCCGGGCCACGAACCGGCGGCGAGCGGGTACCTGCCAGGCCTCGGCCGCTGATCGGCGTGCGTGGGTGGAGCTCAGCGCGGCTCTGGCGGCGGCGGCACCTGCTTGGCCAGCGCGGGGGGCAGCGCGAGCGCGAACCGATCGCGCCAGGCGACGGGGTCCTCGTGGTGCCATGGCGTCGATCCACCGGTGGGGGTGGGGGCCGGCGTCAGCTGGAGTGAGGCCGGGCCGAACGCGATGAGCACGGCGTGTTCTGAGCAGGGTGCGAGCGCGGACTGCAGGTCCTGTGCGGTGAGGTGGGCAAAGGCCGCGGCCCGACGACGGCCCCAGCTGCCGTCGGCCTGCCACGGCTGGAGGGCGGACAGCGACTGCATCACCTCGGTGGTGCGGTTCACGCTGATGGAGGCCTGTCTCGCGGCGGTGCGGGCTGCGGACTGGACCTGTGCCAGGCTCGCGCTCGACACCGCCGCCACGGCCTCATCGAACGCGCCCACCGCCGCGGGGACGAGCGTTGGGAAGACGCGCACTGCCACCTGGAGGACGAGCCGGTCTTCCAGCATCAGCGGGACGGCCGACACCTCGTAGGTCGCGCCGGACGCCACCCGCAGGTGCCGGTACAGCTGGTGATCGAGCAGGGACGCGGCGGTGTCGGCGAGGGCGAGGGCGCGCGCTGGATCGCCCGGGTCGAACGCGATCGGGCAGGTGACCTGCAGCGGGACCGTTCGGGCGGTCTCCTGAGGGGTCTCGACGAGGTAGGCGCGCCGGCCACCCAGCTTGCCGGGTTGAACGAGGGGGCCCTCGACGGGGGCCGCTTCCTCGGGAACCGTGGGGGAAGCACCCGGTGCCGAGGGCTTGAACTCTCGGTCGATCGCGGTCTTGACCTGCGCGCTCGGGTCTTTCCCGACAATCTGAACCGAGACCCGCGGCGTGTCGAACAGCGCCTTGGCAATCTCGAGCATCTCCTCGGGCGCGCGCTTGCGGGCGGCTGCCATGGCGAGCAGGTCGTCGGCCGGCGAGTGGTCGGGGGCCACGAACGCCCGGTATCGGAGCAGGTCCGCGAGCCAGGACGTCGTGCCCCACGACAGGGTGCGGGCAGCGACGCGGGAGGCCAGCCACTTTGCGCTGGGACGGGACCAACGCATCGTTCGAACCCCGTCCTTCCACAGGTCGAACGCCTCCTCCCACGCGTAGCTGGTGAAGGTGAGGCCGTACTCCAGTCGTCCGGAGACCGACCGAACATGGAACGTCTCCCAGGGGTCGCCGTCGAACCGGGCCTGGAGCCCCGCGGCCACGGTGGCGACGACGGGTTCATGCTCGGCACGGAACGGCGAGGTGAAGGTCATC
>JAUHWK010000645.1 GCA_030424555.1 bacterium
GCGCAAGGATCGGGCCCGCACCAACGTCCTGCGGATCAGCGATCTCGGCCTGGTGCAGATGACCCGCAAGCGCACCCAGGAGGGGCTCGACCGCTACCTGCACGAGGACTGCCCGATGTGTGGTGGTTCCGCGGTGGTGCGCAGCCGGGCGACCGTGTGCTTCGACATCCTGCGCTCGGTCAAGCGGGCCGTGGCGTCGTCGGCCGAAGCGGCTGCGGACACGCCGGTGCAGGTGCGGTGCGCGTCGGGCGTCGCCGATCTGATGTACGGCGCCCACTTCTCCGACCTCCAGCGCGTGGAGGAGGAGATCAACCGCCCGGTGGTGATGTACCCGGTGGGCTCCTTCCGTCCCGAACAGTACGAAGTGGACGCCGGCTGACCGAGGTCCCGTGATCGCACCTGGCCCCCCATCGTCGGACGCCACCGTGATCGAGGGGCGGATCGAGCGGGTGCTGTGGGTCTCGCCCGACGAAGGGTTCGCCGTCCTCAAGGTGCAGGGCCCGGGCGGCGGCACGATCGTGGTGGGACCGCTCGGGGCGCTGGCCGATCACGACCCCGAGCATCCTGTGTTCGCGACGTTCGAGGGGAGCTGGGAGCGCCACGCCACCCATGGGCATCGGTTTCGCGCCGACGCGTTCTTGATCGGCTCGCCGCGGACCCAAGAGGGCCTCAAGCAGTACCTCGCCAGCGCCAAGGTCCCCGGTGTCGGCCCCGCGATCGCGGCGCGGATCGTCGATCGGTTCGGGGACGACGTGCTGCGGGTGCTCGAAGCGGAGCCCGCGCGCCTGGCCGATGTGCCGGGGGTGGGGGACAAGCGCGCCTTGGCGATCGCGGAGGCGTGGGCCGCCGACGGCGAGGGGCGGGCGGTCACGATCCTGCTCCAGGGCCTCGGTGTGTCGCCTGGGCGCATCACACGCATTCGGCAGCGGTACGGAGACGGCGCGTTCAAGGTCGTCCAGCAACGCCCCTACGAGCTGGCCGAGACCGTCCCCGGCATCGGCTTCGTGCTCGCCGACCGCATCGCGCGGGCCCAAGGCATTCCCGCGGACGATCCCGCGCGCTTGGACGCCGCGATCCGCCACGTGGTCAAGCGGGTCGAGGACGATGGCGACTGCTGGATCCCCCGAGGGGACCTGGCGCGCAAGGTGGGGGCGCTGGACGTGCCCACCGACGGCTTGGTGGAGGCGGTCGACGTCCTGGTCGCCCAGGCCAAGTTGGAGCCGGTCGAGGGCGAGGACGGCGTCGCCCACCCGCACCTGGCGGGGGCCGAGCACCAGGTGGCGGCCCACCTCGCGTTTGCCCTGGACAACCCGGTCGGGGCCGTCGACGTCGAGGAGGGCCTGGCCCGCGCGGGCCGGGCGTTGGGCATCACGCTGGACCCCTCGCAGGAGGCGGCGCTTCGCGTGCTGGTCGGCCACCCGGTCGCCGTGCTCACGGGCGGACCAGGCACCGGCAAGACCACCCTGGTGCGCGCCCTGTTGCGGGTGTGGCGGGAGGCGGGGATCGAGGCGTCGCTGGCGGCCCCCACGGGCCGGGCCGCGCGCCGCCTCGCAGAGGCCACCGGTCAGGACGCCACCACCCTGCACCGCCTGCTGGAGGCCAACCCGGGCGAAGGCGGCTTCCAACGCCATGCGGAGCGTCCGCTGGAGGTCCAGGCCCTGGTCGTCGACGAGGCGAGCATGATCGACATCAAGCTGATGGCGGCGTTGCTGGACGCCCTGCCGTCGGACGCGGTCGTGCCCCTGGTGCTGGTGGGCGACGCTGATCAGCTGCCGAGTGTGGGGCCGGGCCAGGTGCTGCGGGATCTGGTCTCGTGCGGCGTCGTGCCGGTCGCCCGCCTCACCACGGTTCACCGCCAGGCCGCCGCGTCGGGGATCGTGGTGGCGGCACGGTCGATCCACGACGGGGAGGTGCCGGTCAGCGGCGAGGCCGCGGGGTTCGACGACCTGTACCTGCTCGACCGGTCCGACCCCGAGGCC
>JAUHWK010000112.1 GCA_030424555.1 bacterium
CGAGGTCTTCCCGGTGGACGAACGCCCCCCCGCGATCCAGGGCCGGGATCCCGGTCCGCACCAGGCCGACGACCGTGTACAGGTCGTTGCCCAGCGAGCCGTCTGCGGCCTGGGTGACGGCCACCAACTCGTCGCCCACGCCCACGGTGAGGCGCTTGGCCAGATCGACGCCGATCGCGATCTGGTGCTCGGGCGCGTCGGAGAGCCACGCACCGGACGAGACCCGGTCCGCCATCGCGCGCATCCGCGCCTCGCGGGCGGGGTCGATCCCCATGAGCTGGGCGCCCTCGGTCCGCTTGTCTGAGCCGAGCAACGCCTGTCCGAACAGCCGAGGCGCAGCACCCTGGACGCCCTCCAGCACCTCGATCCGCGCCAGCACCCCTTCGACATCGTCGAGGGCGTCGTACATCTGACGACGTCCTGGGTAGTCGGGGTGGTGCAGCTGGAGGTGGCCGAGGTTCTGGTCGATGATGACGGCGCGCATCTGGCCGTACATCCCCTCGGTCAGCACCATGATGGCGCTCACCACGGTGACGGCGATCGCCATCGCCAGCGCGGTGAGGACGGAGCGGCGGGTGTGCCGACGCACGTTGCGCCACGCCATCGACGCCAGGGTTGCCCAGGGCATGACAGACCTCCCCCGCCGGTCAGCGCTTGAGGGACTGGAGCGAGAAGGTGCTGTCGGGCACGCCCGCGTCGAACTCGATCGAGACGTACTTGATGAAGGTGTACTCCCCCGAGGCGTCCGCGGGGGTCAGCCGCATCACCTGCGGGATGGTGCGTCCCCCCACCGCGCCGATCTCCTCGAAGGTCATCGTGCGCACCAGCTCGCCCTTCTCGTCGAAGTACTCGGTCTTGCGGGGGAGACGATCGGCCCCGATCGTGTGGCGGACGCGGCCCCAGACCACCGGTGCATCCGGGGTGGGCACCAGGTCGAGGATCCAGTGGCCCTCGGCGCCGCTCGGCCGCTCGACGATGGTGTAGGTGTAGTCGTCGCTCAGCCGCGACTCCTGGACGAGGTCGTCGTTGGTGAAGTGGCTGCCCATCCACGCCCCCGACATCATCCCGGCGGGGACCTTCATCGTGCGGTCGACCTTGGGCAGGTAGTTCCAGAGGTTGTCCCCCACCTTGAGCGTCGAGACCCCGGCATCCTTGGCCGGTGCCAGCAGACGAATGAGCGTCTTCTCCTCGCCCTGCGCCCACGACTCCATCTTCATCGATCGCTCGTAGCGGGCGGTCTTGACCTGCATCTCCATCACCGCGTGGGACGAGTCCCCGCGGAACAGATCGTCGGACGCCTGGAGCAGGGCCTTGACCTCCGCCTTGTCGTCGGCGAACGCCGGCGCGCCCCACGCCAGCATCGCCGCCAACGCCACCATGAATGGACCCCTCATCCTTCCTCCTTCGCGGCCATCGCCGCGCGGTGTTCGTGCCAACGCGCCACCATTCCGGGGATTTGACCCTCCATGAAGGCGTAGAAGTCCCGGAAGTCCCGGAGCCGAGCCCGCTGGGTGGCCGGCTTGTCGTCGAGCAAGGCCAGGCCCCGATCCGCGACCTCACGGAACATGGTCAGCATGCTCGACCGCGACCGCATCTGGTCGACGTACGCGCCGTCGCGGAAGCGGAAGTAGGTCTTGCGGTCTCCCGGCAGCGACACGCGATCCACCAACCCTGCCGCCACCAGCTGGCGCGTGGTCTGGCTGATGCTGCCCGCGCTGGCTTGCAGGGCGTCTGCGAGGTCACTGGCGGACTGCTCGGCCGGATCGCAGATCAGGAGGTGGCCCATCACACGGCCCATCATCCGCGAGCCGCCGGTCTCCTCCATCAGCAGCCCCATCTCCTCGACGAAGTGGTGCAGGCGGGTCGTGCGCGCGAGCTCGTCCAAAGCCCCTCCTTTCGGCGGCTTCAGTAATCGCTGAAACTTCTGACGCAAGGAAACACACGCGCGATCCCGTGGGCCCACCGGTGCAGTCGCCCCCTCTCCCGACGGCCATCCGACCCCGGGAGGACGCAGCGGGTGCAGCCCGGGCCGTCCAGAGGACCCCACCAAGGCGGCACCTCCAGACACGCCAAGACCGGTCCCCGCAAGGGCACCGGAGCATCGCGGCACCCACGCCCAACTCCATGCAATGCCCGGAAGGGCACAGACGGTCGGGAAGGGGCCCAACAAGCCGCAGCCGGCGCAACGGCCGGCAACGCGTCCCCAACCTCATCGGATTCCGGTGGAACCACAAACCGATGGGAAGGGGCCCGTCTCAGCGGATTCCGGTGGAACCACAGACGGATGGGAAGGGGCCCGCCTCATCGGATTCCGGTGGAACCACAGAAGGATGGGAAGGGGCCCGCCTCATCGGATTCCGGTGGAACCACAGACGGGTGGGAAGGGGCCCGTCTCCAGGGCTTTCAGCCCTGGAGACGGGAAGGGTTCCCTTAATATGGGTGGCGCACCCAGGAGGAGTCGAACCCCCAACCTTCGGATCCGTAGTCCGACGCTCTATCCAATTGAGCTATGGGTGCAGACGCTGCGGCACAGCCTCAGCGAGCCAGCGCGTGTCACACGTTGGGCGCCGGGGGTCAAGCGCCGAGTGATGATCCTCGGGCAGACCCTGGGGTGGCGCCCTCCTGCGCAACGCGCTGGAGGTGGCGGAGCCGGAGGGATTTGAACCCTCGGTGGCGCTTTTGGCACCACACTCGATTAGCAATCGAGCACCTTCGGCCACTCGGTCACGGCTCCAACGATGGAAAAGAGCGGAGGCGGAGGGATTCGAACCCTCGGAACCTTGCGGCTCGGCGGTTTTCAAGACCGCTGCCTTCAACCACTCGGCCACGCCTCCGGAGACCGTGACGTGGGGCCCGGCGTCCTTATCCGTCACCTCCGGGGTGTCAACCCCTCGCGCGACGGAAGACCGGTCCTCGCTCAGGGCCCGTACGGTCCGATGCCGCATGCCGCCAGATCTCCGTCGCAGGTTCCTTCCCGAACCTCCGGACCGAGGCACGCCAGGTAGTCCGCGGTCTGCTCGGCACAGTCCCCTTGGAGGCAGGCCAGCTGGGCGTCGTCGCACGCCTGCAGACACGCCCCGAGCGGAGCGAATGCCGTTCCGCACGCCGCGTCACGGCACGCCCCCAAGCCCTCGACCACACAGCCTCCACACGTCCGCACCACGTCGTCCAGGCCGTCCACCCAGCAGTCCCCGTCGTCGTCGGAGCATGCCGCGAGCAGGGTGTCGAACGCATCGCAGGACAGCGCCGCCCCGGTGGGCAGGCGGACGTGCACATACGCGAGGCACATCTCGTCCAGCGTCCCCTCCCCCCACGCCACATCCCGAGGATCGAGCTGCACCCCGTCGACCACGGGCTGGTCAGCCGCGGCGTTGTCGTACACGCAGGTGAGCTCGAGGGTCTCGTCGGCCTCCAGGGTGAACGGCTGGGCGTCCGGGAACCGGTAGGTCTGCTGCCAGTCGAAGTCCCAGTCGGGGACGTCCACCAGGCAGCGCCGCCCTCGTTCCGACACCGCCTCCACCTTCAGCGACCGCCCGAGCAAGTGCATGTGGGGCATGGTCGACACCAGGTCCGCCGAGACCCCGTACGCGAACGTCTCCGATGCGGAGCCCCCCACCGCACCGGCAGGAATGTCCAGGTCGAACACATTGAGTCCGACCGTCTGCACCTCGTACGCGGGCACGGTGTCGCGCACCCACAGCTGCACGGCCGTCTGGTCCGACGGGACGGGACGAGCCACGCTGTACGGCAGGGTGTTGTAGTGGACCTGCATCACGAGGCGGTCTCCCGCTTCGAGCACCCGGCCCTCGTCCGGACCCAGGTGGTCTCCTGTGTTCCCGGGCAGGTAGGTGTACAGGTTGTCCGCTCCGAACGCGCCGTCGCCCGCCGGTCCGCCAAAGCACGGGTAGCCAACCCCCGGCGCCGCCGCGTCGAGCGCGTCCACCTTGGCGGCGTCGGCGGCCCGCACCCGAAACACGATCGCGTGGTGCACCATCTCCACGACGTCCGGCGCCACCCCCACGCCGGACAGCCAGGTCTCGCTCGCCACGGCATCGCCCACCGGCAAGCAGTGGTACTCGTCCGGCCGGTCGAGGTGGGGGGTGTACGGCGCCTCAGCCTGAAGCACCCGATCCGCCGGGCCCTGCGTTTCGCCCGCATCCTCGCTGGACGGCGCCACGTACGTGGAGGGGTCTCCCAGCGCGAACCCGCCGGCCGCCCACGCCGCGAACACGGCGCGATCCGCGTCCGGCAGCGACCTCGACCCTTGGATGGGATGGCAGTCGTCGGACGCATGCCACGGGGGCATCCGGCCCGCCGCGACCGACGCGGTGACGGTCGCGGCCCACGCCGGGGCCTCCGTCGCACCCAGGTCGACCGTCAGCACGACCGGGCCAACGCCACCCTCCGCATGGCAGGACAGGCAGGCGACGTCCACGATCGGACGCACGTCGCGGTGCCAGGTGACGTCTGTGTCCGACGCAGGCACGTCGGAGTCGGCGGCGCCTCCATCCATCGGAGACGGGCTCGCGCACGCCACCCCCAACCCCAACACGCTCGCCACGACTCGCTGGTGGACCGACACGGCGCCTCCCCGTGCCCCGTGCCCCGTACGACGGACGGGACACGAAGAGATTGTGCCTCAGCGCGGGACCGGTGGGGTCAACACCTCGATGCCCCCCATGTACGGCACGAGCGCGGCCGGCAGACGCACGCTGCCATCGGCCTGCTGACCGTTCTCCAGGACGGCGATGAGCGCGCGCCCCGTGGCGAGGCCGGAGCCGTTGAGCGTGTGGCAGAACCGCGGCTTCTGCTTCTTGCCCTCGACGGGAGACGGCCGGTACCGAAGGTTCATCCGACGCGCCTGGAAGGGGCCGGTGTTCGAGCAGGACGAGACCTCACGGTAGGTACCCTGCGACGGCATCCACACCTCGAGATCGTAGCACCGCTGCGCCGAGAACCCGGTGTCGCCCGTACACAGCAACATCTTGCGGTACGGCAGCTCCAGCGCCTGCAAGCACGCCTCCGCGTGACCGACCAGGGCCTCGTGCGCCCGGGCGCTGTCGCCGTCCGCCGTGAGGTGGACGAGCTCGACCTTGTGGAACTGGTGCACGCGCAGCATGCCGCGGGTGTCACGGCCCGCACTGCCCGCCTCGCTGCGGAAGCACGGGGTGAAGGCGGCGTACTGGACCGGAAGCTGCGCCTCGTCGAGGATCTCGTCGCGGTGCAGGTTGGTGAGCGGGACCTCGGCCGTGGGGATCAGGTAGGTCCGCGAGCCGTTGAGGTCGTCGGCCAGCTGGAACATGTCCTCGGCGAACTTCGGGAGCTGGCCCGTGCCCTCGGCGATTCGATCGTGCACCAGGTAGGGCACGACCGCCTCGGTGTAGCCGTGCTTGCCGGTGTGCAGGTCGAGGAACAGGTTGACCAGCGCCCGCTCCAGGCGCGCGCCGAGGCCGGTGAGCACGTAGAAGCGCGCTCCGGTGAGCTTGGCGGCGCGCTCCATGTCGAGGATGCCCAAGCGCTCGCCGAGCTCGACGTGGCCCTCGGCCTCGAACCCCAGCTCCGCCGGCGTGCCCCACCGGGCGATCTCCTGGTTGTCCGCGTCCGACGCCCCCGCGGGCACGTCCCCGTCCAGGAGGTTGGGCAGGCGCAGCGCCGCATCGCGAAGGGCGGCCTCGATCGCCCCCAGCTGAGACTCCGACGCCTCGATGCGCGCCTTGATCGCGGCGACCTCGGACTTGGCGGCCTCGGCCTCCTCGCGGCGGCCCTCCCGCATCAGCCCGCCGATGGACTTGCTCGCCTCGTTGCGCGCTGCGCGATCCGCGTCGGCCGCCTGGACGAGCGCCGTGCGCTGCTCGCTGAGCGAGACGATGTGGTCGACGGCCTCCTGGGAGGACGCATCGCCCCCCCGACGGGCGAGGCCCGCCCGGAACCGCTCAGGGTCGGCTGCGATCTCTCGGGGATCGTGCATCGGTCGCCTCCAGGTGGCGGGCGCCCTATGGCGCGTCCTCTGCCGCGGCAATGCCGGTGAGGATGCGGACGATCGCCTCCCCGTCGTCGTCGTCGCGGCACGGGTACGTCACCCGCTCCCCCGCCGTGCCCCCCAGGCCAGACGCCACCCGGCCCCCGATCGCGTCGGCGAGGGCGTCGAGGTCCGGCAGGACGTCCACGTGATCCGCCAGCCGGGTCATCACGTCCGCGTCGAACCCACAAGGCCGGATGCGGCCGAAGCCGCCGAGGTCAGCGTCCAGGTTGAGGGCGAGGCCGTGCCGCACCACCCACCGCCGGAGCCCGATCCCGATCGAGCACACCTTGCGTCCGTCGACCCACACGCCCGTGTTGCGAGAATCCCGGGTGCCCTGGACGCCCAGCACGGCGAGCTCGTCGATCACCGCCTGCTCCAAGGCCGCGAGCGCCCCGTGTACGTCCTTGTGGGGACCTGCGAGCCGCACGATCGGGTACGCCACCAGCTGCCCCGGTCCATGCCAGGTGGCCTCCCCTCCGCGGGCGACCTCCACCACCTCCACCCCCCGTCCGTCCACCACCGCGCCGTCCGTCGCCATGCGCCCCAGCGTGATGGTCTCCTCGTGGGTGAGCAGCAGGACGGTGTCGGGAATGGCGCCGGCCCCCCGCAGATCGACCAGCCGATCCTGGAGACGGGCGACCGGCCCGTAGGGCGACACCCCAGGAAGGCGGACGAGGACGGTCATGCGACAGCACCGGGCAGCGCGCCGAGGATGGACGCCGTGACCTCGAAAATCGGGCGTGTGCCGTCCAGGCGCACCACCACCCCACCCCGGGCTTGCACCCAGGCGAGCGCCTGATCGTAGGCCGACGCCACCCGCTCCAGCGTGTCGCGACGCTCGAACCGATCGGGCACCCCACCCCGTGCGAGCACCCGGGCCAACGCGACGTCGACCGGAACGTCCAGCATCACGGTGACGTCGGGGAGGGGGAAGGCCGCGTTGAGCACGGCGACGTCCTCCATCGGTCGCTCGAGCGACTGGTAGGCGAGCGAGCTGGGGACGTACCGATCGCTCACGACCCAGCCGCCCTCGGCGAGCGCGGGAACGACCCGGTTGGCGAGGTGATCCGCACGGTCGGCGGCGAACAACCAGGGCAGCGACGCCGGGTCCGGGGCGCCCTGCTCTTGCCGGAGCACGCGCCGCAGCAGCCGTCCGATCGGGCCATCGGTGGGCTCGGCGGTCTGCACCACGCCGTCGCCGCGCGCGCGCAAGGCCTCGGTCACGCGCGCCGCCTGGGTGGTGGTGCCCGCGCCGTCGATGCCCTCGATCACGACGAACCGGCCCATCCGTCCTCCATCCCGTGCCGAACGACCGGATACAGTCGCGGGCCGGAGGCGTCCAGATGACCCCACGCCCGCGCCCAGGGCCCCTCGTCGTCGTGCTCGCGACCACCGCATCCGTGGCGCTGCTCGCCGCGATCCTCCACGGCACGATCACCGTCGCGGACGATCGTTTCGCGGATCCCCGCCTGCACGGCCTGCCGGAAGACGCGCCCGACGAGGTGGTCTCCGAGCAACGCCAAGCCGCTGCCTGGGCCGAGGGCCGGGTCGCCCCCCGTCCCGTCCCCGCGCAGACGCCGGCCCCCGATCCTGCCCGCCGCACCCCCGCCAAGGACGCCAACGTGGTGCTCGTGGTGGGGTGTACGGTGCGCAAGGACCAGATGGGCCCCTGGGGCGGAGGCGCCGGGGTCACGCCATTCCTCGACCGGCTGGCAGCCCGCGGGGCCGTGTTCGACGACGTGATCGGCGCCACCCCGTGGACCAAGCCCGCCGTCACCGCCATCCTCACCGGGCGCCACGCCCTCGGACTCGGGCTCGCCGACCCCGGCCCGGGTCGGAACGATCGGGCCCTGCCCGACGAAGCCGTCACCCTCGCCGAGCGCATGAAGGCCTCCGGGCGGATCACGATCGGTGCCAGCGCCAACCCCAACATCACGGCGACGTTCGGGTTCGACCAGGGCTTCGACGCCTACCAGCTGGGCCTCGGCGCCGAGTGGGGCGACAAGACGCTCGGCAAGGACCTGATCGACGTCGTCCTGCGCAACCTCGACGACCTGCGTGCCGACGACGACCGTCCCTTCTTCCTCCAGGCGGTGGTGTTCGACACCCACGCCCGCCGCACGGCGCCCCCCCACGAGGTCGCCCCGTTCGAGGACGCGGCCTACCCCGAGCGCATCGCCCGCTACCGCGCCCACATGGCCCGCCTGGATGCGGCGGTGGGCCGGCTGTGGGCAGGGCTGCAAGACCGGGGACTGCTGGACGACACCGTGTTCGTGTTCGTCGGCGACCACGGGGAGGGCATGGCGTGGCCCCACCACCACGGACCGCGCCACGGCCTGTACTTCGGCAGCAGCACCACCCATGTCCCGTGGATCCTGGCCGGGCCGGGGATCCCCGCTGGGCGCCGCGTGCTCGGGACCGTCTCCCACGTCGACCTGGTCCCCACCCTGCTCGCCACCCTCGGCCTCCCCGTCCCCGACGACGGCGACGGGCTCGACCTGAGTGCCGTCGTGGCCACCCCCGACGCCGTCGCCCCCGAGCGCGTCGTGTACGCCGACACCTGGTTCGCCGAGGCCAGCCGCGTCGCGTCGTTCACCCGCACGCGCGCCTGCCAGCTCGACCTCGGCCCCGAGCCGACCACCAAGAGCGCCGAGGGAGTGCCCTTCTGGGACGGGTGTACCGACCGGCACCGCGATCCGCTGGCGCTGTCCCCCACCGATCCCGACGACGGCTGGCGGGACCTCCTCACCGCGTGGCGCACCACCCAGCAACGGCGCGCCGCCGGCTACCAGTCCCGAGAGGCCCGCGTGGTGTCCGGCCTCGCCGCCCAGCTCGCCGCGCTCGGCTACGTCGACGACCCCGAGGACGTCCCCGAAGACCTCGACGACTGACCCCACCCCGACGGGATCGCCCCCCCGCCCCCGAGGGGACCGGTCCCGCGGACCGCCGCCTGAGGCGGCACCGCGACGATCTCCTGGTCTCCGTACGCGTCGAGACAGGCGGTCCAGTACCCCGAGCAGCGGTCCCGGTAGCCACAGTCCCCACACGCCGCGACGTGTCGTCGGGACGGGCTCTCCGCGGGCGCCGGATCGTGGATCTCGGCGAAGAAGCGCGCATGGTCCGGAAGCTGGCACACGGGCACGCCGCAGACCCCCGGCACGAAGGCCGACACGCCCGCCGCCTCCAGGCGCTCCAGCGCAGCCGCAAGCGGGCCTCGAAGGACCTCCAGCCGGGGCACGAGATCCAGGCGGTCCTCGCCCCAGCCTTGCGGTCCCATCACGCTCAGCGTGACGTACACCCGCGGTCCCCACCGGGAGACGATCCAGTCCGCGAAGTCCCCGAGGCCGGGCAGGTTCTCTGTGGTGGTGACGTGGTTGATCCCCACGATCAGCCCCGCATCCAGGGCGGCATCGATCCCCGCGACCCCCTTGTCGAACGCGCCGGGGATCTTGAAGATCGCATCCTGCAGCGCGGGGACGTGGCTGTGGAGCGACTGGAGGATCGCGTCGAGGCCCGCCGCCTTGAGGCGCGCGGCGTACCCCGGAGCCGCGAGCTTGAGGCCGTTGGTCTGGATGGTGGCGCGCTCGAACCCCAGGTCCTTGGCCCGCGAGAGGATCTCCGGGAGCTCCTTGACCAGCGTCGGCTCGCCCCCGGTGAACGCCACCCACCGGGCCCCCGCCGCCCGGGCGTCCTGCAGGTGCTCGTCGACGTCGTCGAGGGAGGCGACCATGTCGGACTGGCGTCCCCGGAAGTTGCAGAACGCACAGCGCGCCTGGCAGGGCTCGAGCAGGCGCACGACCGCTTCGGTGCCGGACGTCTGATCGTTGCGTCCCCCCGCAGCCGTCACGGCGATCGCAGGCGCCGGGGCGTCGTCGGCACGGTCCAGAAACGCGGTCCATCCGGCCTCGCGCTCCACCTGCCGCAGGGCGATCTCCAGCGCGCGCATCCACCGCTGGGCCTGGGGCGACAGCGAAGCCGCCCCGGCGAACCGAACGGTCGTCGTCGGTGTGACCACCACGCCCTGGTCCGTGCGGTCGCGAGGCATCAGCGTGACGTGCAGCACGTCGCCCTC
>JAUHWK010000646.1 GCA_030424555.1 bacterium
AAAGCCGTTGAACCCGCGCACCGCGAGGGGCCCGAAGCCTGGGATCTTCACGGTGGCGATGGACGGCGGGATGCGCTCGCTGCGCCAGGCCGCGGTGTTGGTGATCACCAGGCGGCGGAAGCGCTCGGGCCGACGGGTCGCGGCCCCCATGCCGATCGCCCCGCCCCAGTCGTGGACGACGAGCGTGATGTCGTGCAGGTCGAGCCGGTCGATCACCGCGACGAGGTTGTCGACGTGATCGGCAAGCCGGTACGACCAGTGCTGGGGCTTGTCGGACAGGCCGCAGCCGATGTGATCGGGCACGACCACCCGGTGCGTGGGCTCCAGGTGCTGGACGAGCCGGCGCCAGTAGAACGACCACGTGGGGTTGCCGTGGACGGCGAGGACGACGTCGCCGCCGCGGGGGCCGACATCCAGCAGGTGCATGCGGCCGCCATCGACACGCAGGCGGGTTCCGGTCCAGGGGTAGGCGGCGCGGACGCGCGCGGGGAGCACGGCGTTCACCAGACGACTCCGAGCATCATGCAGTTGAGGCCTGATCCGATGCCCATCAGGCCGAGGTGTTCGCCAGGGCGCAGGCGGCCCTCGTCGCGGGCGAGTGCGGCGGTCACCGGGACCCCGCAGGAACCGATGTTGCCGAGCGAGGGGTAGACCGGGGGGGCCTGGGTGGCGGGGACGCGCAGCTGGCGCAACACGCTCTCGTGGTGGGCCCGGCCGACCTGGTGCAGGGCCGCGGTGTCGATGCCGTCTTCCCAGCCCAACACGTCGTCGAACGCTGCCCGGGTGCGGCCCGCGAGCGCCACGCCCTCACGAAGCAGGGTGACGGAGTCGGTCTGCATGCCGTCGGCGTCGCCCACGCACAGGCCGTGGTGCTCGGTGGCGGACAGGACCGTGCCGCCGACCAGCCGGTGGGTGCTGCGCGCGCGGCTGGCCCGGGTGAGCACGACCGCCGCGGCTGCGGAGCCCAGGGTGAGCGTGGCGAGGTGTCCCTTGAAGGCGTGGATGTCGGCCTTGGGGGAGGTGAGGGCGGCCAGGGTGGAGCCGAGCACGGGGCTGGCGTCCTCCGCGCTGACGACCAGGGCCGTGTCGATGCGGCCCAGCTGGATCATGTCGGCCGCGATCTGCATCCCGGTGAGAAAGCCGAGACAGGCGTTGGCGACATCGAAGTTGAACGCGTGGCTGCCGATGCCGAGCGCTCCCTGGATCTCGCAGGCGACGCTGGGCTCCAGCCGCGGCTTGTAGACCGAGCAGCTGATCAGCGCCTGCACGTCCGACGCGGCGATGCCGGCTTCGTCCATCGCGCGCTGGGAGGCCTCGACGGCGCCGGTGAGGAAGGTCTCGCCCGGCCCCCAGATCCGGCGTGCCTCGATGCCGGTGACCGTCTCGACCCAGCCCGGCTTGAGGCCGAGGCGCCGGTACAGCGGGCCCAGGGCCCCCTCCAGCTCGCGGGTGGTCCGGCTGCCCGAGGGGAGGACCGCGGCGAGGCCGTCGAGCGCGACGTCGTCCCATCGAAGCGCGACGGGCGCCCGTTGTGGGCCCGGCGAGCGGCTCGACATGTGGAGCTGGGGACCGGCCATGGAGGCCTCCTGCGGACGGCGCGACGTAACCCGCTGGTCGAGCCCGGGATCGGAGGGAACGTCAGGATGCGCTGCGCCCCCTGCGCGGGGTACGACGCCGCCATGGTTGGATCACGCACCCGGCGACCCTGGATCGGCGCGGCCCTCGGGGCGGCGTGCGCGACCGCGTGCCTGGACGCCGAGGCCCCCGCAGATCCGTCCCGGCCCGAGCCGTTCGAGTGGTCGGTGGCGCCGGGTGCCCGCGCCGCGGGTCTGGCGGATCGCCTGGAGCACGAGGGCCTCGTGCGCAGCGCCTTCTGGTGGAAGGTGTACCTGCGCACGGTCGAGGACGCGGGCTGCCTCAAGGCGGGCCGGCATCGGGTCGCGCGCACCATGGGCATGGCGGAGCTGCTTCGGACC
>JAUHWK010000113.1 GCA_030424555.1 bacterium
AGAAGACGCTCGTGGTCAAGAAGATCCTCGACGGCCTCGCGCGGGACGAGGAGTTCGTGCGCCTGTTCATCGACGAGGCGCGCATCGCGGTGATGCTCCAGCACCACAACATCGTGCAGGTGTTCGACCTCGGCACCGCCGATGGCAGCCTGTACATGGCGATGGAGTACGTGCAGGGCGAGGATCTCAGCCGGATCGTCAAGCGGCTCGGCGACCGTCCGTTCCCCATCTCCCTGGCGTTGTTCATCGTCGGGGAAGTGCTCAAGGCGCTGCGCTTCGCCCACGAGCGACGCGACGAGCAGGGGCGCGCCCTGTCCCTGGTCCACTGCGACATCTCCCCGCAGAACGTGCTGGTCAGCCAGGCGGGCGAGGTCAAGATCACCGACTTCGGGATCAGCCGGGCCGCGTTCCAGGCCTCGTCGCTGCACGACACGGTGCGGGGCAAGTACGCATACATGAGCCCGGAGCAGATCGAGAACAAGGCGCTCGACCACCGGTCCGACCTGTTCAGCCTGGGGATCGTCCTGTGGGAAGTCCTCACCGGGAAGCGCTTGTTCAAGGGGCGCAACAAGGACGAGACGCTCGGCCGGGTGAAGCGCGCCGAGGTGCCTTCGCCGCGGCTGTACCGGCCCGACATCACCGAGGACGTCGAGGGCTTCGTGCTGCGTGCGCTCGCCCGCACCCCCGACCAGCGGTTCGACGATGCGGCCGCCATGCTCGACGCGCTCGGGCTGTTGATGGTGCGTGAGGGGCACCGGGCCACCAACAACGAGCTCGCGTCCTTCATGCAGTCGCTGGGGCCGCACGGCACCGATCCGGATGCCTCCGGTCCGCCCGTGCAGGCCAAGGTGCGCACGCTGGTGGTGCTCGCCGCGGAGCCACGGTTCGAAGGCCCCGCGCCCGACGGTCTCGACGACATGGTGTCGGCGTGGGCCGACGACGCCGCCCGGCACGGCGCGCAGGTGTGGGAGAAGGAGCGCGGCGGGTTGCTGGCGGTGTGGGTCGCCGAGGAAGGCGAGCTCGACACGGCCCTGGGGCACGCCGCAGAGGCCGTCGACACCCTGCGAGGGCGCGCCAAGACCTCGGACGCCTCGCTGGTGGCTGGCATCGCCCCCGGCCGCGCGCGCCTGTTCGACGACTCCAACCGCCCGGGTCGAGGCTGGGAGCTGGAGGGTCCGTTCTACCTGGCCCGGTGGCTGATGAACCGATCGGCCGACGCCGGATCGGCCCTGATCAGCGGGGCGGCGGCACGCCGGCTGGCGGCCCTGAGCGCGTCCACCAAGGGCAGCGTGTCCCACGACACCGAGCGCATCGGGCGGCTCAAGGTGGGCGGACGCCACCACGTGGACGTGTGGACGCTGTCTCCCTGACCCGGTCTGCGGTCCCCCGGGTGGCGTGGGACGGATAGGGGAGCGGACGGCAGTCGGGAGGAACGGTGTCGCTGCGCGATCAGCTCGTCGCCAAGGGGCTCGCGTCCAAGAAGCAGGCGCGGGACACCAACCGCGCGCTCAAGAAGGACCGCAAGTCCCGCCAGGGCAGCAAGGACCGCAAAGCGGCGCGCCGGGCAGAGGCCGAGGCGGCTGCCGCGGAGGCCCAGGCGCAGGCCGAAGCGGCCCGGGTCGCGGCGCGGGATGCCGATCGGGCAGCCCGCGAGGCGCACGAGCACGTGTACCGAGTGCGTCAGATCATCGAGGCCCACCGACTGGGGGGACGGGGGCCGATTCCCTTCCACCACCGCATCGCCGGGCGCACAGTCCTCGGTCGGCTGTCGCTGCGGGAGGCGATCGTGCGCGACATCCGCCTCGGGCGCGCAGCGGTCGCAGGGTACACCGACGATGCGGGCGAGCCCGTGGTGCGCATCGTGGGGCGCAAGGCGATCCTGCGTCTGCGAGAGATCGCCCCCGAGGCCCTGTGGCACGTGGTCGACGAGCCGCGCCTCGACGATCGATCCGAAGACCCCCTCCGCAAGGACTGGGAGCCGTCGGTGCGTCCGCACCGGGTGCGTCCAATCGAGGGGGCGTCGTGATGCGGGGTGGGTGGTTGGCGATCGCCCTGGCGCTTCAAGGGTGTGCGATCGCGGTGCAGGCGCGCGGTCCGGTCACGCCCGGCCCCACCGGGCCGGTGATCACGGGCTTGAACGGCAAGTCCCGTGTGCTCGATCCGGGCGCACATGCCGTGCTTCGCGCGCTCGACGGCCACCTGGTCGAGCTCGAAGGGATCCTACGCAAGGGCGTGGTCCACGTCACCGAGGCCGACATCGAGGAGGGCCCGCTCGGGCTGCCAGTGTTCGTGGGACGGGTCCGGGTCGATCCACGGGGCGACGTCTGGGTCGACGACGGGACGACCGGCGCGTCGTACCGCATCACGGGCGAGCTCGACGACGCGGTCGCGGAGGTCGCCGGCGAGGTGGTCGTGGTCGAGGGCATCGTCGCCGGCCGCATGGGCGTGCAGGCGATGGGGGTCCGGGTCGTGCGGTGACGTGCCTTCGCACGGTACACAGCACGGGGACGGACATGCCGAGAGGGGACCGTGTCGAGGATTGCGTGGTGCGTGGTGTGGCTGTGGGCGGGGGCGTGTGTGCCGGACGACATCCGGCGCGCGGTCTGTGATGACCTCGACGAGGACGGCGTCTGCGACGACGAGGACTTCTGCGTCGGCTCCAACAACAGCGGCGATGCCGATGCCGACGGGATCTGCAACGATCTCGACGTCTGCGATCGGGGCGACGATGCGGACGACCTGGATGGCGATGGCGTCGCGGATGCGTGCGATGCGTGCCCCGGCACGGCTTCGGGGACCGCGGTGGGCGCCGATGGGTGCGTCCCGGACACGGGGGACACCGCCGAGACCGACGACACGGGCGACTCCGACGACACGGGGGACACCGCCGAGACCGATGGCGGTGAGACCGACGACACGGACGTCGCCACCAACCAGGCCCCCACGGTCACGACCCCGTCGATCGGGCCGTCGCCGGCGTACAACGACAGCACGCTGACCTGCTCCGCCTCGGGCTCTGACCCGGATGGTCCCACGCCCACCGTGTCGTTCGCGTGGGACAACACCACGACCGTCGCGTCGCTGGGGGCCGGGACGCAGATCACGCTGTCTTCGGCCTCTGCGAGCCCTGGGGACAGCATCCGGTGTACGGCGACGGCCAGCGACGGCCAGCTGTCGGCCTCCGACACCGCCACGGTGACCCTGCTCGACCGCGCGCCCACCGTCTCAAAGCCCGCGATCCAAGGGGGCATGGTCTACAACGACAGCACCCTGTCATGTACGGCGACCGCGTCGGACCCAGACGGCGGCGATCCCTCCGTGACCTACGCGTGGACCAACGAGACCCAGGGGAGCGCCTCGCTCGGCACGTCGTCGCAGCTGGCGCTCACGCCGTCGATGGCGGTGCCGGGAGACGAGCTCCGGTGCACGGCGACCGCATCCCACGGCGGACTGTCGTCGAGTGACTTCCGAGACGTGACGGTGGTCAACCGCGCGCCGACCCCGAATGCGCCCGTCCTCGGTCCGACCACCGCGTACAACGACTCGACCTTGACGTGCAGTGGATCGGGCACGGACCCCGACGGCACCGCGGTCAGCACCACCTATGCGTGGGAGAACGTGTCGCGCTCTGGCGCCCTGGGATCCGGGGGTGCCATCACCCTGTCGTCCGCGGTGGCCGCGCCCGGGGAGGTGGTGCGGTGTACCGTGACGGTGAGCGACGGCGACGCGTCGGCCAACGCCTCGGTGTCGGTCACCCTGTCGAACCGTCCGCCGGTGCTGGGCACGCCGGAGGTCTTCCCCCCGCAGCCGTCGGTGGGCGGGGCCGTGCGGTGTGAGGCGACCGTCGACGACCCGGACGGCGTCGTGGATGCGGTCACGTACCGCTGGACCAACATCACCACGAGCACCGAGCTGGGCACGGGTGCGTCGCACACCCTCGATCGCGTCGACGTGGCGCCGGGCGACGAGGTGCGGTGTACGGCGACGGTGAGCGATGGGGAGGCGTCCGATGTGGCGTCGTCCACGGTGCAGACGCTGCAGGCGGGAGACCTCCTCGAGACCGGTCCACTGGGACGGGCCGTCCTGGTCCCGCCCGGCACCTTCACGATGGGGTGCGTGGCGGCCCGCGACGACGTCGATCAGGCGTGCGATGCGGACGAGTCCCCGGCGCGGTCGGTCACCCGCACCCGGGGGGTGTGGATGATGGAGGCGGAGCTGACCCAGGCCCAGTGGGTCGCGCTCGGGTTCCCCGACCCGTCCACGTTCGGACCCCAAGCCCTCGCGAACGCCTGCGGTCCGGACTGTCCGGTGGAGTCGATGACGTGGTGGGAAGCGGTCCATGCGGCCAACGCCGCGTCCACGGCGGAGGGGCTCCCGACCTGCTACGCGCTGTCCGGCTGCTCTTCGAACCCGGTGGGCGAGGGGCGCACGTGCACGGGGATCACCGTCCAGGCGCCGGGGGGAGACCCCCAGCAGTGTGACGGCTGGCGCTTGCCGACCGAGGCGGAGTGGGAGCACGCCGCCCGCGCAGACACGTCCTGGCTGTACGCGGGCAGTGACGACCCCGACGACGTGGCCTGGTGGGGTGTCACCGGTGGCTCGACCCATCCCGTGTGCGGGCTCCTGCGCAACGAGTGGGGGCTGTGCGACCTGTCCGGGAACGTGAGCGAGTGGGTGTGGGACGCCTACACGTCGTCGTACCCGGCAGGGAACGCCACCGACCCATGGGAGCCCGCCCCGACGGCGGGGGGGATCACCCGGGGCGGGAACTGGTCGTTTGGTGCCTGGCACCAGCGGAACGCGGGCCGCTACTACGTCACCGCCACCAACTCCGGCGCACGCACGGGGTTCCGGCTCGTGCGGACGGCCCACCGCACGGCCGACAACCACGCGCCCGTTGTCTCCCAGGTGGTGATCATGCCCCATCGCCAGGTGACGACCGGGTCGACGCTCACCTGCACCGCGCGCGGGACCGATCCCGACGGCACGACGCCCACGGTGGCCTACCGATG
Source organism: bacterium (assembly GCA_030424555.1). Classification (GTDB taxonomy): domain Bacteria; phylum Myxococcota_A; class UBA796; order UBA796; genus JAUHWK01. The sequence goes on from JAUHWK010000113.1 coordinate 5,013, forward strand.
GGAGGACGAGGGCGGCGCGTCGCTCGGCACCGGGCCGACCTTGGACCTCTCGGGGATCGTGTCGGTCGGCGACGCGGTGTCCTGCGTGGCCACGGCGGACGATGGGGACGCCAACACCGAGGGCGAGGCGTCCGTGGCGATCGCGCTCGAAGCGTGTGGTTCGACCCCGGTCGCGCCCTGCGGAGAGGACTCCTCTCTCGGGACCGTCGTCTACGTGCCGCCAGGTTCGTTCGAGATGGGGTGCATGCCTGGGCGGGATGAGCCGTGCGACGCGTCGGGGAGCGAGGAGCCGCTCCACGAGGTCACGCTCACCGGGGCGGTGTGGATGATGGCCTCCGAGGTCACTCAAGCCGACTGGACCGCGGTGTACCCGTCGGCGGGGAATCCGTCGTACTTTGGCCCGGATGCGGACGGATACAACGTCGGACCAGAGGGCCCGATCGAGCGCGTGAACTGGTACGAAGCCGCGGCGTTCGCCAACAGCGTGTCCATCCGGGACGGCCTGTCCGAGTGCTACACCCTCGGGAGCTGTTCGGGAACCGTGGGCGATGGGTGCGACGCGGACAGCGTGGTCTGCAGCACCGGTGCCTACGCCTGCGACTCGGTCACCCCGCTGGTGGGCTGTACTGGATGGCGCCTGCCCACGGAGGCCGAGTGGGAGTACGCGGCCCGTGGGGGAGAAGACACGGTGTTCCCGGGGAGCGACGACGTGGACGCGGTGGCGTGGTCGAGCAGCCAGAGCGGCAGCCGGACCCACCGCGTGTGCACCCTCGATCCCAACGGCTGGGGGCTGTGCGACATGGCGGGCAACGCCTGGGAGTGGACCAGCGACTGGTACGGCGCGTACGGCGTCGCGTCGCAGACCGACCCCTCCGGTCCATCCAATGGCGCCGACAAGGTCCGCCGGAGCGGGAGTTGGGGTTGGGGATCGACACGGGCTCGGTGTGCGTATCGGGAGGCCGAGGATCCCCGCCGTCGGGGCAACGCCAGCGGCATCCGCCTCGTCCGCACCGCACCCTGACCCCGCCGTGGTGACCTGGGAGCCCTGCACGCCAGCACCGGGCGTGGTCGTGTACCAGCCCGCGAAGGGCGGTCCCGGCTACCGGTACAGCAACGAGATCTTCTGGCTGGTCGGGTTCGCCCTCGAGGGGGGCATCCCAGGCACGGCGCTGGATCTCGGCACCGGGTCGGGCGTGGGGGCGTGGTTGCTGGCCGGCCACGGTGTCCAGGTGGAGGCGGTGGACGCGTGGCCTGGGTGGCAGGAAGGGTGGGCGCGAACGGCCCGGGACAGCACGGTGCTGGGCACGGTGCGGACGCGGATCGGGGACGTTGCGGACGGGCTGGTCGGGCCCTCGGTGGATCTGGTCGTCGCCAACCCGCCGTACTGGCCGGCCACGGCAGGCCGGGTCGCGAAGGATCCGTGGCGGCGGGCGGCGCGCACCCCGTCCACCGCGACGCCCGAGGACTTCGCGCGGCTGGCACGACGTCGCGCAGGGGCGTCGGGACGGGTGTGCGTGGTGGTGCCGCAGGCGCACGAGGAGAGCGTCGTGGCCGCGCTGGGCGGGGTGCGGCGGCGGGTGGCAGTCGGGGACGTGCTCGTGGTGTTGGAGGCGGGTGGGTCGGCGCCGATCGAGGATGCGCACCTGTCCGAGGCCGCCCCGCGTGTGCAGGACTGGATCTCGCGCGCACGTCGGATGGAGCACGCATGACCCGACTCCAGGTCACCGCCCTGGATCGCCGGAACCTCCAAGGCACCGGCACCCTGCTGGAGGCGATCACCGGTCTCGCGGCACGCATCGCCGTGGACCAGGCCCCCACCCACGTCGTGATCGTCCGTCCGCGCAGCGTGGACCTGCTCGATCCGCGGCCGCTGCGGGAGGCGGGGATTCCGTTCGGGTGGCAGGTGGCCGGCTTCACGGACTCCTGCACGACCCACGGCGAGGTCGAAGCGCTCGGCCTGCTCGGGCGCGCCCGGCAGGGGCCAGGCGGCGTCGAGCATGCCATGGCCTTCCTCGAGTGGCCCGACGACCGGTGGTGGTGGTGGCGTGCGCCGTTCGCGGGCAAGGGCGTGCACACGGCCAAGGCCCTGGTGCGCGACGCCACGCTCGGCGATCCGATGCCCGACGGCCTGGGCCGCTGGTGGCTGATGCGACGCCGGGACGGGCCCAAGGTCCAGCTGGAGCCGATGGGGATGGGCGGTATCCACTGACGGATGACGTCGTCGTGTGGGAACGGAGGAGGGTGGGGGAAATCCCTTGGACTGGCCGTCGGCCTGGTCGCTGGGGGGGGGCTCCCTTCGCGGGAGAACGCGTGGTTGTCTGTCGGCGTGCGGCCATCGCCGGTCCGCCGTTGGAGGCGCTGGGGCCCTGAGTCCGAAGCGGGCTGCACGCCCCGTTGGGCGAGGCGGGTCGGTCCGTCTTGCCGTGGCTGGTACCACCACCCCGCGAGCCCATGGTCCACTGCCCCGGTGTGCTGGCGTCGGCGTCGCCTTGGCACCGTCAGGTCGTGCCTCGCCTCCCGGGGTCCGCGGCGGCTCCGCGCCGGAGTCGCTGGCACCCGTGGGCCAATCGGATCGAGCGGACGTTCGGGTACGACCCACAGCAGTGTCCTCGCTGCGGAGAGTCCATGCGTCGGGTGGGGCTGCTGCGTGCCGGTTCGCACGATGGGGGGGGGCGGCTCGAGGTCCAGGGCGACCTGCTGCGAGCGGGCCCGCCCGCCCGCGGCAATCCGACGACGTGCCTGTTGTCGTCCTCCTGCTGATCGCTCCGGGAGGAGCCCGCCGTCCCCCACCGCACGCCGCGTTCCTCCGCAAGGGGTGAGGGTGGAGTGGTGCGCTTCGCCGAGGCGGTCCGCGATGGGTGCTGTCGGAGTCAGCTCGGGACGGTCCGCACTCGATGAGTCGACGACCAGGTCCGGGTCCACCGGCCGGATGGCCACGGAACCGTCGGTGCTCACGTGGGGCGGAAGAAGCATCTCCCTGAGCCCCTATCGTCGGACGAGTCGGAGGAAGGAGGCAGTACAACGGACACGAAGGCATCCTCGGGCTGCCCTCATGCCCTTGGTAGGCTGGGTATTAGTCTATCGCCGTATCTTGACCGCACGGCAGCCTGGATGGGTACGCCTTGAACGCTATACAACAGTCGAATGGTACCGGAGGGTGGAGCACAGTTCCTCGAACAGGGGGGCAGGTATGGGAGATGTTGGATCCATCATCCGAGCAGAAGCTGCCGGTTCCACCTCCGATCGCGAAGTAGAGATCGGCCTGAGTAGGACATCCGTGGCCGTCCCACAGCGAGAAAATCTCGTCCGCCACAGGATTCTCCTTCCTGTACGCGTCGACCTCAGTACGGTTCACACACGTCCAACCCTGACCTACCTCGGACGAAGTTATTTCCGTCATCCTCTTGGGCTCTACGAGCAAGCCTTCAGATGAAGTGCATGGAGACTCCACTCCTGGCTCCATCTGGTCACATGCCTGAAGACATTGTCCAAATGGCCACTGGTGGGCTTTCGCACCAGGCGAGTCCGACGGACCCTGGCCACACGAAGCAGCCATGGAAGCGAGAAGCATCAAGAAGGTGGTCAAGTGAGACGGCATCCAGAATCCCAAGGTGATGCACGCTTGGGGAGCTTACACCACCCTTGAGTGCCCGAGGGCAACATGGTCCGCATCCACCGAGGAGGCGGCTCTCGCTACGCTGCCCGTCGCAGGTTATGTAGCCAAGCTCAACCCTTCAATAGTCGATACCCTTTCGGTACCGTGATCTCTCTTCTCCGGAAGCGAGCGGTCGCGTCGGCCATGCTTTCCGAAGCGCCCAGGCTGTTGGGTCGAGCCGGTTGCCGTCTGGAAGACCGAGGACCATCCGCCCGCGTCGGAAGAACGGCGACGTCTCCATGAACCAATGGCCGCCCAGGTGGTGTGCGGCGCGGTAGCAATGGGCCACGGCGAAGACGAACTCAAGCTCTGCTGCTTCGGCGCTTCGAGCACGCCACCCGTCGGTGGTCTGTGGTAGGAGGTTCTCGGGCTCCAAGCCCGTCACCATGTCCCAGAACTGGTCCTGGGACCTCGGGGTCAAGGAGAGTCCAGTCCACCGACGCGATAGATGTTCGACGGTGGCCACGAGCTCTGCCTCGGACCTCACGCGTGGGATGCCGATGTGGATCTTGGGGCAGACTTGCTCGACGAACTCGTTCCTAAATTCCGTCTGCAATACTCGGGATATGGTCACCAAGCTGCGCCAAGGAGCCGATTCGGTTCTGGTAGGCAACCAGCTTGAGTAGAAGTAGAGTTCCCGCAGGTGATCGACGATGGCGGGCCCTGGAGGCTCAGAGTACGTGTGCGACTCCTCGTACCAGTCGATCATTGCGTCCAAAGGTCGGAGATCAGAGATCGGTACGTTCTCTCCGTCCCACGCGTCGACGAACGCCTGTGACACCTCTGTCAACATCTTGGCGACGTCGAGGTCGTGTCCACCGGCCGTTCGGACTTGACGGATCAGGCGCTCGACGATCGCAGCGTCGAATTCCTCAGCGGCGAAAGGGATCATTCCGGGCTCAGGGACTAGGTCTCCCTTCAATAGAGTAGCAACACGATCTCGGTCGCCAGAGAGTAGAGCGTCCCACAGGTCGGAACTGTCATTCATCGCGTCAACTCCTATCGGCACAAGTCGATTGGGATGAATGCCATCGCGACTTGTGCGTTCGGATACACATCCTTAAATGAACGTAGCAGGGCGATGCAAGATGTTCATGGAGCTGGCCTCGTAGGGACCACCACCCCGCCAGCACATGGTCCACTGCCACGGTGTGCTGGCTCCGGCGTCGCCTTGGCGCCGTCAGTTCGTGCTTCCCCCCACGGGGTTCGCGGCGGCTCCGCGCCCGCGTCGCTGGCACCGGTGGGCCAGTCGGATTGAGCGGACGTTCGGGTGCGACCCGCAGCGGTGTCCTCGCTGTGGTGAGTCCATGCGTCAGGTGGGGCTGCTGCTTGCCGGTTCGCACGATGCGCGGGTGTGGCTCCAGGGCCAGGGCGACCTGCTGCTCGCGGGTCAGTGATCAACCGGAGTTGGTGGTG
>JAUHWK010000647.1 GCA_030424555.1 bacterium
GCCCGAACGGATCGCGCCCTTGCTCCAACCACGCCGCGCGCAGGGTGCGGAACACCAGCCGCCGCGGGAGGTCGTCCAGGCGACGAAGGGCGGGCTCCAGGGTGCTGCCCACCCCGCTGGAGCGCGCCGCGAGCGCACCGCGAACCGCCACCAGCGTCGCCCACGGATCGGGCTGGATCGCCGCCAGCACAGCCTGCACCGCCCCGTCGACCTCACCGAGGACCCGGGGGGGCGCCAGGGTGGTGCCCGGCCACGCGAGGGCAGCGTCCGCCGCCTGCTCGACCGCGGTCAGCGCCGCATCGAGCGAGGCGCCTGAGGACAGCGTGGGGACCTGTACGACCGCGGGCCGATCCCGCTCCCTCAGCACCCGGACCGCACCAAACAGCACGTCCATCGGCGCCCCGGTGGCGTTGATCACCACCTCGGACGCCTCGGGCGGCCAAGCCTGCGCCCCGTGCTCGGTGCGGCGGCAGATGTCGGCGGCGGGAACGATCACGGCCACACAGGGCTCCGGGGGACGGACGGGCGCGTCAACCTAGCACGCAGCCCGGCCGCCCCGCGCCTTGAGGACCCAGGCACGGACGAGCCCCTCGACCTTCGGGAGCTCGCCCCCGAGGGTGGTGCCACACCGGGAGGATCACCACCCGCAGGTGCGATCGACGTTCTGCTCCTTGAGCCACGTCTCGAGCGGCGCGAAGTACCGCTTGAGCGCGCCCGCATCCATCTCCCGGGTGCCGGCGATGGCCTCGAGCGCGTCGGGCCAGGGCTTGCTCGCACCCAGCGACAGCATCGCGGCCAGCTTCTCGCCCGCCGCCTCGGAGCCCGCGATGGAGCAGGTGTGCAGCGGCCCCTCGTGGCCTGCCTCCGCACACAGCGCCTCGTGGAACTGGAACTGCAGGACGTGGGCGAGGAAGTACCGCATGTACGGGGTGTTGCCCGGGATGTGGTACTTGGCGCCCGGGTCGAAGTTGGCCTCCGAGCGCTCCACCGGGGCGGCGATGCCCTGGTACTTGGTGCGCAGGTCCCACCAGCCCGCGTTGTAGTCCTCGGCCGCGATCTCGCCGGAGAACACGCCCCAGCGCCACAGATCGATCATCCGGCCAAACGGCAGGAAGGCGATCTTGGACAAGGCGTCCTGCATCTGACGGTTGAGCAGCGCCTTGTCGTCCATCGTGGGATCGACGTCGAGGCCGAGGTCCGCCAGGTACTTGGGCGTGATCGACAGCGTGAGCGTGTCGCCGATGCCCTCGTGGAAGCCATCGTGGGCCCCCGTCTGGAACACGGCCGGGAGGTCGTTGTAGTACAGGTAGTAGTAGACGTGGCCGAGCTCGTGGTGGATCGTGATGAAGTCCTCGGCGTTCACCCGGGTACACATCTTGATCCGGACATCGCCCTCGAGGTTGAGGTCCCACGCGCTGGCATGGCAGACGACGTCACGGTCCTCGGGCTTGACCAGCATGGAGTTGGTCCAGAACGAGTCGGGGAGCTCCTTGAGGCCCAGGCCCGTGAAGAAGCCCTCGCTCGCCTCGATCATCGGGACGGGCTCGTAGCCCTTGTCGACCAGCGCCTGGGTGAGGTCGACCGGGGTGGCCTCGGGGAACGGGGCGACCAGCGGGAACAGGTTGTCCCACGACTGGGCCCACATGTTGCCCAGGACGTGCGCGGGGATCGGGCCATCGGCCGGGACCTTGTCCTCACCGTAGCGCTCGGACAGCGTGGCGCGGACGTGGCAGTGCAGCTCCTCGTACAGCGGGGCCACCTGCTGCCACAGACGCTCGACCTCGGTGTCGAACGCGGCCGGGTCCATGTCGTACCCGCCACGCCAGGCCTCGCCCAGATCGGCGTAGCCGAAGCTCTCGGCGCCCTTGTTGGAGAGGTCGACGAAGGCCGTGTACTTGTCGCGCATGGCGGGGCTGATCGTGCGCCAGGCGGTCCAAGCGTCGAGCTGGGCATCCCAGGCCGCTGCGGCATCC
>JAUHWK010000648.1 GCA_030424555.1 bacterium
CCGGTGGTGGAGGGACGCACGCGCTCCAAACAGGACCGCGTCGGCGACCACGAGGGCCGCACCACCATGCCCGTGCTCCTGCACGGCGACGCCGCGTTCGTCGGCCAGGGCTCCGTGATGGAAGTCCTGCAGATGGCGGAGCTCTCCGGGTACCGCACGGGCGGCACCGTCCACGTGGTGATCAACAACCAGGTCGGGTTCACGACGGGCCCGGTGGACGCCCGCTCGACCAACTACTGCACCGACGTGGCGCGGATGATGGCCATCCCGATCTTCCACGTCAACGGGGAGAACCCGCGTGCCGTGGCGGCGGTGATCAAGCTCGCGGCCGCCTGGCGCCAGACGTTCCACCGCGACGTCGTCGTCGACATGTACTGCTATCGCAAGCACGGCCACAACGAAGGCGACGAGCCCAGCTTCACCCAGCCGCTCATGTACGGTGCGATCCGCAAGCGCCCCTCGCCGCGGGCCGCGTACGCGGACCGGTTGGTGGGCCTCGGCCGGCTCACCCAGGCCGACTGCGACCGCATCTTTGAGGAGAGCCGCGCGAGCTTCGCGTCCCGGGCGGAGGCCCCCGACGTCGAGGACACCATCGTGCCGCGGCCCACGCTGCCGCAGGACAAGGGCGAGGACCCAGACCAGGCGCTGTACGAGGCCGGAGGGGAGGGCGGTCCGCGCTCGGACGACGCCGTCAACCGGCGCGACGCGGTCAACCTGTCTCCGGTTAAGGGCCGGTGGGAGACCTACGCCGACGGGACCATCCACGCGGAGGCCCCCACGGGCTACCCGCTCGATCGGCTCCAGGATCTGCTCCGGCGCGTCAACGTGATCCCCAAGGGGTTCTCGGCCCACAGCAAGATCAAGCGACTGGTCAAGCAGCGGCAGGAGGTCACGGAAGGGGAGCGCCCGGTCGACTGGGCCATGGCGGAGCAGGCGGCGTTCGCCACGCTCGTGTCCGACGGCTGGTCGGTGCGCATGTCCGGCCAGGACAGTGGCCGCGGCACCTTCAGCCAGCGCCACGCCATCCTCACCGACGTCAAGACCGGCGAGGAGTTCTTCCCGCTCCAGCACGTCGCCGACAAGGGCGGCCGCTGCAACATCTTCGACTCCAACCTGAGCGAGTACGGCGTGCTCGGGTTCGAGTACGGCTACAGCCTGGACACCCCCGATGGGCTCGTGCTGTGGGAAGCGCAGTTCGGCGACTTCGTGAATGGCGCCCAGGTCATCATCGACCAGTTCATCACGAGCTCCGAGCAGAAGTGGCGTCGGCTCTCCGGCCTCGTGATGCTGCTGCCGCACGCGTTTGAGGGGCAGGGACCCGAGCACTCGTCCGCACGGCTTGAGCGCTTCTTGCTCCAGTGCGCGCAGGACAACATCCAGGTCGCCAACTGCTCCACGCCGGCCAACTACTTCCACGTCCTGCGTCGCCAGGTGCTGCGCCACACCCGCAAGCCGCTGATCTTGATGACGCCCAAGTCCTTGCTGCGTCACCCCCAGTGCACGTCCACGCTCGAGGACATGGCGGACGGGTCGTTCCAGCACGTGATCACGGATCCGCGGGAGATCGCCCCCGCCAGCACCCGCCGGGTCGTGTTCTGCTCGGGCCACGTCTACTACGACCTGCTCGCGGGGATCGACGCCCGGGATGGTGTGGACGACGTCGCGGTCCACCGGGTCGAGATGCTCTACCCGTGCCCCTCCGAGGCCCTCCAGGCAGCCCTCGACGGCGTCCCCGACGACGCCGAGATCGTGTGGTGCCAGGAAGAGCCTGAGAACATGGGGGCGTGGCCCCTGTACTGCCGGTGGCTTGCCGACGCCCTCGGCGGCCGCCGTCCGATCCGCTACGTGGGCCGGCCGTCCGCCGCCAGCCCCGCCACCGGGTCCCACTCCCAGCACAAGCGCGAGCAGGACGCGGTCGTCGCCGCAGCCCTCGACTGATCCTCCTTCCTTCCACTTTCCGTCGTTCCG
>JAUHWK010000649.1 GCA_030424555.1 bacterium
TCCAGGCAGATCTCGAGCGCGGGCAGGAGGTTGGGCAGGTTGTGCAGCGGCTCGCCCATGCCCATGAACACGAGGTTGGTGATCCGGTGTCCCGCCGGCAGCAGCTGCCCCACCTGCAGCGCCTGGTTGGCGATCTCGGATGGACGCAGGTGTCGGATGAGGCCCAGATCCCCCGTCAGACAGAAGGTACACGCCATCGCGCACCCGACCTGGCTCGACATGCACAGCGTGGTGCGGTGGCCGTCGGGGATGAGCACGCTCTCGATGCTGCGCCCGTCCTCGAGCTTCCATAGGAACTTGAGCGTGCCGTCGTCGCTGCGGAGGATCAGCTCCGGCTCCAGCAGCGGCAAGCAGGCGATCTCCGCCAGGCGCGCCTTCATCGGACCGGCGACATCGTCCATCTCGTCGAACGACCGCACGCCCTTCTGCCACAGCTGCTTGTAGACGCGGTGGGCCTGGTCCGGCGACGCCTTGGCCTCGGTGACCAGCCAGTCGCGCAGCGCCGGCCACGCCAGGGAGCGCAGGTCGACCCGCCCCTCGGCGTCGCGGTGGACAGGACCGGTCGCCGCCCGATCGATCGCCTGCATCCTCGCCTCCATCCACGCCAGGGACCGGCGCCTCTACCCCACCACAGCCGGTTCGACGACGTCCCACACCCCATCGACCGTGCCCCACACGCCATGCACCTGAGTCGCCGTCGCGTCGAGGGGTTCGGGCACCAGCGCGCGCTCGAGCCAGGCTCGGGCACGCGCCTCCAGGGCGACCTGCGGGTAGGGCGGATCGTGGTCGAGGACGAAGCCCCCCACCTTGGGGACCGCCAGCCAGGCATCCCACGCGGCGTCGAGCCACAGGCGCCCCTCCTCCGGAAGCAGGTGCAGCCCGACCCAGACCCTCACCCGCTCCCCGGCCAGCATCTGCACGGCCTCGATCGGGGGCGGAGGCGCCCACGGGATCACGAGGAGGCCGCCGATCCGCTGGGTCCTGGCCAGCGCCACGACGGACGGGTCCGCGAGCCAGGAGGCATCCTCCAGCGACACGACCTCCTGCCACCCGTCCAGCAACTCCAGGTCGGATCTCCGCGACACGTGCCGGACCGGCTGAGGATCCCGCCATCCAAACCGACGGATCGCGCGGGTCACCCCTCGCCCAGCCGGTCTTGCAGCAGCCGCACGAGCTGGGTGCGACGCCCGTCGTCGGGGGTGGCGACGGCCTTGGCGAGCGAGGCCCGGTCCCCCACCCCGCAGAAGAAGCCCTTCGCACGCGTGACGGCCGTGTACAGCAAGGTGCGGCGGCGCATGATCCCGTGGCTTCGGTGCAGTGCGAGCACGACCGCCGGGTACTCGCTGCCCTGGCTCTTGTGGACGGTGACCGCGTAGGCGTGCTCGATCTGGTCGAGGTCCTCCCGTGGCCAGTCCACCACCCGATCGTCGAACCGGATCGTCGACGCGTCGCGGCCGACCGCCTCCACCCGGCCGAGATCACCGTTGTAGACCTCCAGATCGTGCCGGTTCTTCACGCAGATCACCTTGTCGCCCTCGACAAGGCGGAGCTTCTGATCTGCGGCCTGGGGATGGAGGGCGTGGCGCAGCAGCGCGTTGAGCTCGTGCGTCCCCAGGGGCCCGCGGCGCGTGGGGGCGAGCACCACCACGTCGTGGAACGGGTCGAAGCCCTTGGCCGGAAGGCGCTTGGCGACGATCTCCACGAGCGTGCGCCGGGCGGCCTCGGGGTCGTCGGCGTAGATGAGCGCGTGGAGGGCCACGAACATGGGTCGACGCTAGCGCAACGACTTGGCATAGCAGCGGTTCTGCGGCGACCAGGCGTAGTGACCGAAGCCGGGGATCGCGGTGTAGCCGGAGGACTCGTAGAGCGCCATCGCCTCCGGCTGGGCCTCCCCGGTCTCCAGGATCATCACGGCGGCCCCCGCCTCGCGGGCGGTCGCTTCGAGGTGGTCGAGGACGACGC
>JAUHWK010000650.1 GCA_030424555.1 bacterium
AGGGCCGCAAGGGAGGCCCCGGCGATTCGCGCGCGCTGCGTGAGTCGCGCGTCGCCAGCAGCGATGCGATGGGTCGCCTCCGCGCCGCCGCGGCATCGGCCTCCAAGAAGAAGCGGAAGAAAAAGAAGACCGGTCTCGCGGCGATCGAGCTCAGCCCCGCGACGCGCAACGCGCTGATCGACCTGTTTGGTCCCGACGTGCTGCTCCCGCCTCAGCTGGAGCCCGATCTGGAGGTGGAGGGCTTCTTCGCGGTGGGTGCGGCGGTGAGCACGCTGTCGCCGCGCGGGGCGGAGCTGTACGAGCAGGCGGCGATCGAGGTCGCGGAGCAGACCATGCGCGACGCCGACTGGCGCGACGCCCACCTGCCGTGCACCCCCGAAGCCACCGACGACCGCGTGTGCTGGTCCGATGCCCTGTTGCCGCTCGCCGAGCGGGCGTGGCGTCGTCGGCTCACCACTGACGAGGTCGATCGGATGCTCGACCTCGCGGAAGACGCCGCGGGGGTGCTCGACGATCCGATCGCCGGGCTGGTGTACGGGACCGTGTTCTTCCTCCAGGCGCCGGACTTCCTGTACCGGGTCGAGGAGGGGGTGGTCCGCGAGGGCGATCTGCGCTGGTACACCGGTGCGGAGATGGCGGACCGGCTGGCCTTCCTCCTGTGGAACCGCCTGCCGGACGAGGCGCTCCTCACCGCGGCCGACGAGGGCCTGCTGGACACGGCGGAGGGCGTGCGGGCCGAGGCCGAGCGCATGCTGGCCGATCCCCGCGCCCGGGGTGGGGTCCTCAACTTCTTCGCGGATCTGTACGACCTCGATCAGGCCCAGCAACTGCGCAAGGATCCCGACGTCTACCCGGAGATCACCGACACCCTGGGCCCGGCCGCCATCGAGCAGACCCGCCGGGACCTGGAACACCTGGTGTTCGACCTGGACGGGGACTACCGCGCGCTGTTCGACAAGGACTGGACCCACCTGAACCGGGAGCTGTCGGCGCTGTACCGCGTGCCGGCGCCCGCGCTGGAGGGGTTCGGCCTCACCACGCTGGACGACCCGGGGCGTGGGGGCTTGCTGGGGCACGCCAGCTTCCTCGCGACCCGCTCGCACCCCACCTCCACCTCGGCCACCCGGCGCGGCATCTTCGTCCGCACGCGCCTGCTGTGTCAGGTCATCCCAGCCCCGCCCGCCGGGGTCAACACCTCGATCCCCGAGGCCACCGAGACCCTGCCCACCCTGCGGGATCGGGTCGCGCGCCACCTCGAGGATCCCAACTGCTCGGGCTGTCACCGCCTGATGGATCCCGTGGGGCTCGGGCTGGAGACCTTCGACGGGATCGGACGGGGCCGCACCACCGAGAACGGGGTCACGATCGACGCCAGCGGGGAGCTGGACGGCGCCTCCTTCGACGGCCCCACCTCGCTCGCCACCGTCATCGCCGAGCACCCCAACCTGCCGGGCTGCCTCGCCGAGAAGCTGTTCACGTACGCGCAGGGGCGTCCGCCCGAGGCGGGCGAGGAGGATGAGCTCGCCTGGCTCACCGACGCGTTCGTGTGGGAAGACCACCGGGTGCAGGCGCTCGTGCTCGACCTGGTGAGCAGCGACGCCTTCCGTCGCACCGCACCCCCCGACCCCACGCCACCCGCGGGCGACACCGACGGGGAGGACTGAGCCATGGGACGTCACGATCTGGACCGTCGCACCGTGCTTCGTGGGCTGCTGGGAGGCGCGGCCGTGTCCGTCGCCCTGCCGCCGCTCGAGGCGATGATGAACACCCACGGCACCGCCTGGGCCTCGGGCGAGGCCTTCCCCACCCGGTTCGCGCAGTTCATGTGGGGCAACGGCAACCTGCCCGACAAGTGGACCCCACCCACGGTCGGCGCCAACTGGACCCCGTCCGAGCAGCTGATGCCGCTGGCCGACCTCGTCTCCAAGGTGAGCGTGGTCACGGGCACCCGGCTCGGCGTG
>JAUHWK010000651.1 GCA_030424555.1 bacterium
CCTGGTCCTCCCGCGGGCCCACCGTGACCGGGTCCCGGGTCATGATGGAGACGAGCGGCGTGTTGGGCGGCCGAACCACGAGCGTGCGCAGGCTCACCACCCCCACGAGCGTGCCGTTCTGACCGACGACGTAGACGTACTGGACGTTCTCGCGCTCCTCGCTGGAGCGCTGGAGCGCGCGGACGGCCACCCCACAGGTCGCGGTGTCGGGCATCGCGAAGAAGTCGGTCGACATGATGCCGCCCGCACTGTCGGCCGGCCACATGAGCAGGGTCCGCACGCCCTGCTCGTCCTCGTCGTCCATCTCGGCCAGCACGCGTGCGCGGACCTCGTCGGGCAGGACCGCGACGACGTCGGTGGCGTCATCGGGCTCCAGCCGATCCAACAGCCCCGCGACGACCTCCTCGGTCATCTCCTGGGTGACCAGGCGGATGCTCGCCTCCGGCAGCATCGACAGGACCTCGGCCTGGGTGTCGAGCTCCTCGATCGCCTCGTACAGCGAGCGCTGCTCCGACCACGTGAGGTGGGGCATGACCGCGGCGATGTCGGCGGCATTGGTGCGCTTGAGCACCCGACGCAGGGCGGGCCCGGCGTCGCGGCGGACGAGCCGGCGCAGGATGGTCTCGGTGCGCGCGTTGAGGGGGGTGTCGGCGGTCATCGCGCCTCCCCTTCCGCCAGGAACACCATCCGGCGGGGCTGATCCCGGTGGCCTCGGGGGGAGATGTCCCGCCCGTCGAAGTCGACCAGCACCGCGAAGGGATCCTCCACGTCCAGCACGACCTCCTGCCGCCCGCGCCAGGTGAACCGCTCGCCGCGGGTGACGGCCCCATCGAGCACGGTGGCGCCATCCACCGACACGACGAGCGGCCCGGGGCGCAGCACGCGCACGGCGACCTCCACCGGCGGCGGCACGGGCGTGGGCAGGTTCCACCAGGTGCGGGCGAGCTGGGCGCCCCACACGAGGAGCAGCGCGGCAGCCGTCCCGACGCACACAGCCGCGAACACCCGAACCTGGGCGTACGGCAGGCGGGTGCGCAGCTCCTGGCTGGGGACCGGGTTGACCGCCACCTGCACCCCACCCGAGGGCGGCGTGTCGTCGCCCGGTGCGGCGACCGTTGGCGGGGCACGGTGGGGATCGGGCGCGGACCCCGACGAGGTGGTCGCGTCCCAGGGAAGGCCCCGATCGACCCGCGCCTCCGCGCGATCCAAGGTCCTCGACAGCAGGCTGCACCACGCCTCGTCGTACGCGGGCGAGGGCGCCCCCCGATCGCGACGGCCCTCCTCCAGCGCCCGAATGAACGCCGCGGGAACCCCCGTGGACCGGGCGACCTGCGCCACGGTGAGGCCCAACCGGACGCGGCGGAGGCGAACCGACTCCCCGAACTCCGTGGTCATGGCGCCTCCGCGTGGACCGTGCGGGCGTAACCCGCGGCGTGCGACGGACGCCCTACCGAGCCGTCGCCGTGGGCACACCGGCCTGGGCCCGGGCCCGCGCCAACCAGCCGCGATCGGTCGCCTGCTCCCACGCCTTGCCGAGCTGTCCGCACGCCGCCGACACGTCCAGGCCCCGCGTGGTCCGCACCGTACACAGCAGGCCGTGGGTCACCAGGTGGTGCTGGAAGGCCTTGACCGTGGCGTCGCTGGGGCGCTTGAGGTCGCGGTCGGGGTTCTCGTTGTACGGGATCAGGTTGACCTTGCTCGGGATGCCGTCCAGCAGGGACAGCAGCCGGTCGGCGTCGTCCAGGCTGTCGTTGAAGCCCGCGAACATCACGTACTCGAACGCGATGCGCTTGCCGTGCGTGAGCGGGAAGCGACGGCAGGCGTCGAGCAGGGTGTCGAGGTCGTACTTGCGCGACATCGGCATGATCTCGGCGCGCTGGGCGGCGGTCGAGGCGTTCAGGCTCACGGCGAGGTTGACCGGCAAGGCCTCCGCGAGCTCCGCCATCTTGGGCACCAGCCC
>JAUHWK010000652.1 GCA_030424555.1 bacterium
AACCGTCGCCAGAACCAGCTGGTGGAGGCCCGCGTCACCGTGAACGTGATGGTGGACGAGGTCACGGACGAGGGGGCGCACCTCCGTCGTCTGCACAAGCTCAGCCTCCTGCGCGACGAGACCCCCAGCTTCCAGCTCAGCTGGACGATCATCCACCCGATCACCGAGGACAGCCCGCTGTACGGGATCACCGCGGACAATGTCCACGAGCGCATCGGGGTGGTGGTGGTCGTGCTGTCGGGCACGGACGACACGTTCGCCCAGCAGGTTCACGCGAGGCGTTGGTACACCCCGGACGAACTACGCTTTGGCGCGATGTTCGTCGACATGATGCAGTTTGGCGGGGACCGCGGCCTGGTGATGGAGATCGACCGCATCCACGACGTGTGGTGGCCCGAGGGCGAGGCCTCGAATCCCTGACGAGCTCAGGACTTGTCGTCCCCGCATCGCGTGGGTGAAACTAGGCTCATGACGAACCCACTGCACGCCAGCCTGCTCGTTGGCCTGGTGCTCGGCGCCTGCCGACCGCCCCTGGATCCCCCGGACTCCGTCGAGGAGATGGTCGTGTTCGCGTTTCGCGAGTTCGCGACCGAGGGGGCCGTGGAGCTGGTCGCCAACGACGTCCACGCGTGGACGGACGCGCACGAGGAGGACGCGCGGGAGGGCTGGTTCGTCGCCGACCTCACGCCGGAGGATCTGGCGGATGTGGAGGGGGTCGCGGGCCCGCTGGACGGCTTGATCGGGGCGCTGGGCCTGGCCACGTACCGGTCCGATCTCGACCCGGTCCTCGAGGCGATCACCTCGCCGGACAAGGCGACGATCCGTGTTGTCCGAGGAGGGCGACCGGGCCTGCTTCCTGTCTCGGGCGTGCGATCGGTACGTGTGGACCACCGAGGAGACCACCCGGATCGCCGTGATTGGGCGTAGCACGCGCCGGACGGTCAACGAGCTGCGCTGGATCACGATCGACGGGGTCCAGCACGCGGTGATGCGCCAGGTCTCTCCCGAGGGGGTCACGTTCCACGCGGACGTGCCGCTGATGGCGATCGACCAGCAGTACGGGGTCGTGCTGTTGCGTCCGGTCGACGGTGGCGGGGTGCGACGGGTCGAGGCGTTCTGGGTGGAGGCGCGGGTGATCGGCGCGGAGCTTCCGGAGGGGTTTGCGGTCCGGTTGACCGTCGATCAGTTCCAGAAGGCGGCCGACGACATCGACGCCTACGTGCTGGGAGAGGACGGGTCGGGCGCTGGGGCGGACTGACGCCGGAGCGCCTCGACGACCTCCGCGTCGAGGTGGACGTCCACCTGCGGGAACGCGATCTCGATCTCGGCGTCCTTGAGGGCGCGCCACATCGCCATGCGCAGTCCGGACAGATCGGCGGGGCGGGAGAACGCGCTGCGCACCCACACGCTCACCTCGAAGTCGATCGAGCTGGCGCCAAAGCCCTGGAGCAACACGACGGGGGCGCGGTTGCGGACCCGGCCGGAGAACGCCGTGGCCGCCTTGGTGAGCACCCGCGTCACCTCTTCCAGATCGCTGTGGTACGCCACGCCCACCACGGCGCGCGCCCGGACCACGTTCGTGTGCATCGAGTGGTTGGTGATGATGTTCTCGACGAGCTTGGAGTTCGGGATGATCACGTCCTCATCGTCCATCGTGCGGGCGATGGTGGCGCGGATCCCCATCTCCTCGATGCGGACGATGGTGCCGTCGACCCGCAGGATGTCGCCGGGCTTGATCGTGCGCTCGATCAGCAACATCAGGCCGCTGATGAAGTTCTGCGCCACGTTCTGCAGGCCGAACCCGATCCCCACCGCGAACACGGCGGAGGCGGCCACGAGGGCCGACAGGTTCACGCCTGCGGCCTGCAGCCCGAGCATGATGCCGATCGCCATCACGGCGTAGTGGGCCAGGCGCTGCAGCGCGGCGATGACGCCTTCGTCCGTGCTCTCCCGGGTGCGC
>JAUHWK010000653.1 GCA_030424555.1 bacterium
GCCCCAGGTGTGCCAGGACGGCCCACAGCATGCCCAGGGCGACGACGAGCCCGACCACACGCGCGATCGGGGTGCCCTGGGCCCGCGCGGCACCCAGGGCGCTCGCCACGAGGGCCCCGAGGCCGGCCAGGAACGCCAGGCCGGTCATGGCTGCGGCGCCTCCGGCGCGTAGGGAAGCCCTGCCTCGGCCAGGGACAGGTGGTGGGCGCCGATCTCGCCGGGAGTCGTGACCACGGCGCCATGGTCGGGATGGACGAACGGGATCCCGTCGAGCCTCACCCGGGGGGACGTCGGGGGGAGGGCGGCGATGGCGGCGCACCCTGGGTCCTCGGTGTCTCGGCAGTCCATCGACCACCACGCGATCGCACAGTCGGGCGTGGTCCCGTGTAGCCAGGGGGTGTCGGCGACCGCGCGGTGCAGGACCTGGGCCGGGGTGGCGTCGTCCGGCGCGTCCACGTCCACGCGGGTCGCCAGGTGGCTCTTGAACACCGTGACCACCCACAGGCGGCTGCCGAGTCCGGCCTCCGGACGCCAGTTGAGGGACCGCGTCACGATCCAGCAGCGGGACCCCTCGGGGCGTTGGTGGAGGTCCACGAAGGCCCGGGTCTCGCGCAGGAGATCGCTCTGCAGGCCGAACACCCGGGGCCACCGCACCTCCGCCACGGGCCACACCGGCGACAGCGTCCCGAGGGCCTCGGGGATCGGGGGCACCAGGACCGCGAGGAGCACGAGCGGGGACAGGCGGGGGGCCATCCCGTGCACGCCGATCAGCCCCAACAGGCTGATGCCGCCGATCACCGGGGCGAGGAACATCAGGTACCGCCAGGCCTCGAAGGTCGCGAGGACGGGCGCCACCCCGGGAAGTCCGCCGTGGGCTGCGGCGAGATCCGCTTGCCAGGCCCACCCGGCGATCACCACCAGCGCCAGCCAGGACATCGGGCGTCGGATCGAGCGCCCCATGCCGATCCCCATCAGGACGAACACGACCAGGGGCATGCCTGCGATCACGGCGGGAAACAGCGGCTTGAGCGGCACGGTGGGCGGCGCGAGGATCATCACCATCCACGCGGGGGACCCGAGGGGAAGCGCCAGGGGCAGGGTGGAGGCGACGCCGGCCACCGCAGCCCACACCAGGCCGACGACCCCCAGCGCGCGCCAGGGGGCCCCGGCGCCAAACCACGCGGAGACCCGGTCTTCCACCCGTCGAAAGACCGGGTGGGTTCCGAGCGTGAGCAGGACCGTGAGCCCGATCCCCCACGCACGGGCGTCGCGCCGCACCCACAGCAGCAGGACGACGAGCGCGCCGGACACCACCCAGGCCCCGATCGCGGACCAGCGCGCGTCGCGCTCCGCTTCGGCCAGGTTCCAGGCGAGCAGCCCGCCGAGGAACAACAGGTGGGACGCGCCGGTGGCCGACAGCGCCATGTGGGGCCCAAACGGCGGAATCGCCCACAGCGCGGCAAATCCGAGGGCCCCCCACGCCGGAGCGCCAGCCCGCCACGCGGCCATGCCCCACGCGACCACGGCGGCGGCGTGCACGCCGACCTCCAGGCTGGTGACGAGGACGAGCCCTTGGGTGGGGGCTGTGCGGGCTTCCAGGGCGTGCCGAAGGGAGGCGATCGGCAGGTCTTCGCTGAGCTGGTAGCCGGCGGCATGCGCCAGGGCGCCTTCGGTGAACACCTCGTGCAGGGGGGTGAGCACGTCGGTCGGAAGCCAGGGTCCGACCACGAACAACGCGATCGGTCCCCATGCGGCGATCGCGGCCCACGCAGCCGCCGCCGGCCACGGTGCGCCCCGTCGCGCGGTCTGGATCGCCAGGGCCGTCACCGCGACGCCCCAGGCCCCGACGGTCAACCACGGCATCCACCACGTGTTGTGCACGGCGACCCCGGTCGAAGGCGCCCCAAGGTGCCCCATGTCCGCGCCGGGGTCCAGCCGATCCGCAGGTGGTGGAGC
>JAUHWK010000654.1 GCA_030424555.1 bacterium
TCCTCTCGCACGTCACCGAGGGCGCGCGGATGGCGCGAGAGCATCGGCTTCCCCAGCCGATCATCGACAACATCCAGATGCACCACGGCACCGGCCTGCTCCAGTTCTTCTTCGCCAAGGCCCAGATGGCGGCGGAGGATCCGGAGGCCGTCGACGAGTCCCGGTTCCGCTACCCGGGCCCCAAGCCCAGCACGCGCGAGGCGGGCGTGATCATGCTGGCGGACAAGGTCGAGGCCGCCACCCGCACTATCCAGCGCCCCACCGAGGAGGCCATCCGGGCGATGATCCAGCGGATCGTCAACTCGGTGATGGCCGATGGGCAGTTCACCGAGTGCCCGCTGACCTTCCGCGAGATCCACGCCGTGGTCGAGGTGTTCGTCAAGGTGCTGATGGGCATCTACCACCAGCGCATCGAGTACCCCCAGACCCGCGCGCTCAGCCGTCCCCCAGGCGAGGACGGCGAAGCGCTCCCCGCGGTGGGCAAGGGGGCGCCGGGCACGATCACGCTGGAGCTGGAGGCGACCGGATCCTTGGGCGCGTCGCTGCGGGCCACGCCCGATCGCACCGACGAGACCACCGACTACGAGTCGATCCGGAACCTCCCGCAGGGGCGGGGCTGAGCGGTGCCGACGCACGATGTCGCGGTGGCGTGGGAGAGCGCCGCCCGCGACCCTGGGGGAGTGGACCGCATCGTGCGCGACGCCTCGGCGATGCTCGGGGTGGTCGCGGACGGCCCGTGTGAGCTGAGCGTCGTCGTCGTCGACGACGGACCCATGGCCGATCTGAACGCGACGTGGCGCGGGAAGGACGGCCCGACGGATGTCTTGAGCTTCCCGCAGCGGACCGCAGACGAGGCGTCGCCGATCGCCGGGATGCTCGGCGACATCGTCCTGGCGTGGGGGGTCTCCGAGCGACAGGCGGTGGACCACGGCCACGCGGTGCAGGACGAGATCCGTGTGTTGCTCGCCCATGGGATCGCCCACCTCCTCGGCCACGACCACCACGACGAGGACGAGACCGCGCGGATGGCGGCGATGGAGACGCGGCTGTTGGCGGCATTGGACGGCCCGGTCCCGCAGGCGGGGCTCGTGGCGCGCGCCGCGGCGTCGATCGGGCCCGACGGGGGCGTTACCCGGGCCTGACCCATCCCAGGACGGCCCCATGATCGACGAGACCCGCCAGGCGTTGCAGCCCCTGTCCCAACAGGTGGACGCGCTGTGGAGGCATCTTTGACGTCGGTGCAAAGAAGCAGCGCCTCGAGGACCTGGATCGCCAGGCTGCCCTCCCGGAGTTCTGGGAAGACCAGGCCCTCGCCCAGAAGGTCCTGAAGGAGAAGGGCGGCATCGAGCGCATCGTCCGCGACTTCGAGGACGTGGCCGAGCTGCGCGACGACGTCGAGACCCTGCTCGAGCTCGCGGCCGAGATGGACGACGACGACACCGCCCAGGAGGCGGCCGACAAGCTGGAGATCCTCCGGTCGCGCATCACGTCGCTGGAGACCAAGCGGCTGTTGTCCGGCGAGCAGGACGCCGCCAGCGCCATCGTCGAGATCAACGCCGGGGAGGGCGGCACCGATGCCCAGGACTGGGCCGAGATGCTGATGCGGATGTACTCGCGGTGGGCCGAGACCGAGGGCTTCGACATCGAGCTGCTCGATCGCTCCGAGGGCGATGAGGCCGGCATCCGCTCCGCCAGCTTCGCGATCCGCGGCGACTACGCCTTTGGCTACATGCAGTCCGAGAACGGGGTGCACCGCCTGGTGCGCATCAGCCCGTTCGACGCCAACGCCCGGCGTCAGACCGCGTTCGCGGCGGTGTACGCGTACCCCGAGATCGACGACGACATCGAGATCGACATCAACCCCGCCGACATCGAGATGCAGACGATGCGCGCATCGGGGGCCGGCGGTCAGCACATCAACACCACCGACTCGGCCGTCCGCCTGATC
>JAUHWK010000655.1 GCA_030424555.1 bacterium
ATCGCCATGGGTCCCCTGAGGGCGATGCCCAACACCAGCGTGGCGAGCAGGGCGTAGGGGTCCATCTTGTCTTGTCGGCGGACGACCCCGAGCCTGCGGGCGCGCTCGCGCAGCCCCTGTTCGTCGTCGAGGGTGGCCATGAGGGCGGAGGTCGCGGTACGAGCGGAGAGGGTCATGGATTCTCGGGGACCTGGTGTGGTGTTGCAACCTCCAGATCACCGGTTCCATAGCCCTCTTCCGTTAGGAGACTGTCAGGCTTTCTCCTTGGAAATCACACCCTAGCCGAACACCGATGCATCCGGCTGCTGGACCCGGTACGAAGTCTCCTGGTCCGTGAACCGGCTTTTCCTCATCAGCCTCCTTCCTTGCCATGTGGTGGATTTCACCTATCGCCGCGCAAAAGGATTTTGGGACCCGGTCAGAGCGATGTGCCGTGGATTGTTCTGCCCAGCCGCAGAACCATGTATGTTGAGCCACCTTGGGCTTCCGCCCCCTCCCTTCCTGAGCGCCCATGAACCGCCGTTCAACCCTGTTCATGCTGTCCCTGGTCGCAGGGTGCGCGGGCGACACCGTGTTGCCGGACCGAGTCGGCACGGACGACACCCAAGCCGTCGACAGTGGGCTGGCACAGGATCCCGGCCCCACGGACTCGGACGCAGCCGCCGCATCCTGTGCCGCGTTCGATGCGGACGCAGCCCGTGCACGAACGGTCACATGGACGCCGGCGGCTTCCGCAGACGCGTCCTCGTTCGCACACGCTTCGTGGCACGTCGCGCGCAGCACGCTGCGTTCGGTGGGTCTGCCCGCGTCAGGCAGCGTGGCGGTGAGTCCACCGGCGGTGCTGGCGCCCCTGTTGGTGACGGCCCTGGGCGCATCCGGTACGTCCCGCGAGCAACTCGAGGTCTTGGTCGGTGCCCCGATCGACGCCACCGGCCAGCAGCTCGTGGCCGAGGTGCGCGACTTGGCAGATCCAGACGCGCCGTGGCGTGCCGAGTGGGGGGTCGGGATGTGGCTGGCGGACCGACTCCAGCCACTCCCGTCCTGGCAGGATGACGCGGGTCCCCTGCTGGATGCCGGAATGCCGTCCGCGGTCGCCCCCTTCACCGAGGCGGCCGGGATGCGGTCCGAGGCTGGGCGCAGCGAACCCCGTGCTCCGGTGAGGCCCCATTCGAGATCGACGGCAAGACGATGTCGCTGATCCTGTCACGGTTCGCGTTTGCGGTGCCCTGGCGCGACGCGCTGGTCGAGGCCCCCGAGGGGTCTCCGCCCTTGACCTTCACGGCCGACGACGGCGACATCCTCTCCCTCGACGCCCTGGGCACGCCGTCGACCGAGCTGCTCCACCGCGCGGTGACGGAGGACCTGCTCCTCGTGCGCCGCCCCCTGGTGGACACCCTGGACGTCGTGTGGATCCAGCCCACCGGGGCCGACGGCGTGGCCGAGCTGCTGGACGTGCTCGATGGCGAGGCGCTCGAGGACCTCCTCGCCGACACCGAGCCGGTAGAGGCGACCCTCGAGGTGCCGCCCGCGAGCACCGACACCCCGATCGACCTCAAGGCCGTCTGGTCGGATCTCGGGGCCACCGACGTGTTCCATGAGCAGAAAGCCGACTTCTCTGCGTTTGTCTCCGATCCGGCGTTTCATCTGAAGGATGCGCAGCACGTCCACGCCGTCCAGCTCGACGCCGAGGGCGTGATGGGGTGGGCGTCGACGTCGATCACCGGGGGCCTCCCAGTCGGTTCGGGACTCGCCGAACACCTCCGGATCGACCGCTCCCACCTGTGGGGCGTGCGCGATCGCGCCACCGGCGTGTGGTGGAGTGTGTCGTGGGTCGATCGCCCCACGACGACGCCGTGATGAGGGCGTCCTGTGGCTCCCACCCCGTCAGCCCCTGACACCGCCCGACCCCGCGGCTACCCTCACGCCCTCTGCCCGGG
>JAUHWK010000114.1 GCA_030424555.1 bacterium
CCAGGTGGACGGCCTGCTGCGGTCTGGGGGCTTTCCCGAGGGGCTGTCTGGCGTGGTCGCCCGCCTCGACACCCACCTCGACGCCGCCTTCGCCGCCAGCCCGCCGACCCACGTCGCGGTGATGCACGGCGATCTGTGCCTGTCCAACATCCTGTTCGACAAGGCCACCGGCCTCACCCGGTTCATCGACCCCCGGGGCGCGACCACCGAGGACGACCTGTGGGGACCCCCCACCTACGACGTCGCCAAGCTCAGCCACTCCCTGCTGGGCGGCTACGACTTCATCAACCAGGGCCTGTACGACGTGGTCGTGGGGACCGATCTCCGGGCGGCGGTCCGCCTCGACACCACGCCCCGACCGGCGATCGCCGACCGGTTCGCCGCCCGCACGAAGGCCCTCGGGATCGACCGGCCCGCGCTGCGGACCTTCGAGGCCGCCCTGTTCCTGTCGATGCTTCCGCTGCACGCCGAGGATCCCCGCAAGACGCTCGCGTTCGCGCTGCGGGGCGCTGCCATCCTGGACGGCCTCGACGCAGGGGATCCGCTGCGGTGAACGAGGACCTTCGCACCCTGCTCCGACAGCTCGCGAGCTTCGGGCTCGCCGGGCTGCTCAGCGCTGGGACCCACTACGCGGTGTACGTCGCCCTCGTCGCCGGGGGGCTGCTCGGCCCGACCCTCGCCACCGTCGTCGGGTTCTTGGCGGGGACGGCCGTCAGCTTCGTGCTCAACGCCACGGTGACGTTCGGCGCCGAGATGTCGGGCGCGACCGCGGTCCGGTTCACCCTCGTCACGGTGGGCGGCGGCGGCGTGAACACCGCCCTGGTGGCCGCCCTGACCGCCGCGGCGATCGACTACCGGCTCGCGGGAATCGTGGCGATCGGCGTCGGCGCCGCCGTGAACTTCGTCGGCCACAAGCTGTGGACGTTCCGCGGCTGATGCCCGGTGAGACGGGCCGCCACGCCCTGCCCGCTACCCGTCCAGCTCCGGGTAGGGACGGAAGATGCCCGCGTCGTTGAACGGCAACCGTCGATCGCTCTCCAGGTACGCCGCGATCCTCGGCTCGGCGGCCACGTGATCGCGCAGCCGTGCGAGCCGCTCCCGCGCGGGGCCCAGCGTCGCCATCGCCCGCGGGAACGCCGCGTGCAGGCCCTCCAGCAGCTGAAACGCCATCCGGTCCACGTAGGTGATCGGACCCAGCAGCCCGTCGCCGTCGGCACGCACCAACAGGTCCTCGAGGTAGTCGAGCCACCCCGGCAACCGCACGGTTCGAAAGCGATGGGCCGCCTCGATCGCCGCGTCCCGCTGGTCCTCGAACGTCAGCGTGGTGGACACGGGATGGTGGGTGTCGTGGACCTCGGACACGATGTCGGACAGCGTGAGCGCGAGCTGGCGGGCAGACCACTGCTGGCCCGGGTGGGCGGGCGCCTGCCCGGTGAGCTCCCCCAGGTACGCGCACACGAGCGGCATCTGGCACAGGACGAGGTCCCGGGCGGTGTCGTGCAGGATGGGCGGCGCCCACGGACGCACCCCACCGAGCGCCCCGCGGCGCGCCTCGACCACCGCACGGGCGCCCCCCCGGGACGGATCGCGCGCGACCTCGTCCCAGGGCTCCCCCGCCGCGACCAACACGAGCCGGACGAACTCCCCGCGCCCTTGCAGACCGGGCCAGTAGTACAGCTGAAACCGGGCCATCCTCACGCCCGGAAGTCGAAGGACCGGCCCACCCCCGCGGCCTTGGCGGCCTGGACGATGCGGGCGGCGAGCGCGAGATCCTGGACCGCGAGCCCGGTGCTGTCGAACACGGTGACGGCGGTGGGCGACGGGCGCCCGGCGTGGGCCCCACACACGACCTCGCCCAGGGTCGCCACCACGTCGTCCTCGGTGAACGATCCATGGTGCAGCGGCACGTTGACCTCGCCGGAGTGCGAGGCCTGCACGGCGTCGTCCCAGAACACGGACGCCCGGTGCAGCAAGGCCTCCTCGAGCTCCTGCTTGCCCTCGGCGTCCGCGCCCATCGCGTTGACGTGGGCGCCGTCGACCACCCAGCCCGCCTGCACCACCGGGGTGCGCGAGGGGGTGGCGGTGCACACGACGTCGCACGCGGACGCCTCCTGCACGGTCCCCACCCGTCCGCCGTAGGCCTTGGCCACGCGCGCCGCCGCGTCGGGCGAGCGATCGGCCACGACGATCTCCCAGTCGCCGAGCACCTGGTGGGCCTCGATCAAGAACTCCGACTGCACCCCGGCCCCGACGATCCCGAGGGTGCGGGCCCCCGGACGCGCAAGGTGACGGGTGGCGACCGCCGCGGCGGCGCCCGTGCGCAGGGCGGTGAGCAGGGTGGCGTCCATCACCGCCACGGGCAGCGCCGTCTCCGGATCGGAAAGCACGTACATCCCCATCACGCTCGGCAGGCCGTGCTTGGCCGGGTTGTCGGGGTGGGAGTTGACCCACTTCAGGCCCGCGGCCCCCTCCATCGCGGCGGGCATCGCACGAAAGTCCCCGACGCCCGGGACGTCCAGGTACACCTTGGCCGGCATCTGGACGGCGGCGCGGCCGTGGGCATCGAAGGCGTGCTGGACGGCCTCGACGGCATCGGAGAGGGTGGCGAGCCGACGGACGTCGGACGCGGTGAGCAGCAGGGTGTCCACGGAGACTCCAGGGACGGGGGTGGGATCAGCGGGCCCCGAGGGCCAGGCGCGCCCGGGCCTCCGCCAACACGTCGTCGGGCGGCGGATCGGGCCAGGACAGGGGCAGACGGGCGAGCGTCTTGTCGAGGATGCGGGCGACGGCGAGCCGCATGGTCGGCTTGTGGTCGGCAGGGATGGCGTACCACGGCGCCCAGGGACGGCTCGTCTCGCGCAGCACCTGCTCGTAGGCGTGCTGGTAGTCGTCCCAGTGGTCGCGCTCCGCCAGGTCCGACGGGTCGAACTTCCAGGTCTTGTTGGGACGGTCCAGTCGCCGGATCAGCCGCCGCGTCTGCTCCTGGCGCGACAGGTGGAGGAAGAACTTGAGGACGACCGTGCCCTGGTCCGACAGGTGGCGCTCCCAGTCGCGAATCGCCCGAAACCGGCGGTCCCACCGCTCCGGGAGGGTGGGGGCGGGCTGGTGGCTCGACGGGGGGAGCAGCTGGGGATGGACCCGCACCACCAGCACCTCCTCGTAGTGGCTGCGGTTGAACACGCCGATCGTTCCCCGACGGGGGAGGCGCTGCTGGCACCGCCACAGGAAGTCGTGGTCCCGCGCTTCGTCGCTGGGCTTCTTGAACGACCACACGGCGCAGCCCGCCGGGTTCACCCCGGACAGCACGTGCCGGATGGTGCTGTCCTTGCCCGACGCGTCCATCCCCTGAAACACCATCAGGACCGCGTGGGTTCCGTCCGCGAACAACAAGCGCTGGCGCTCCGCGATGGACCGGACATGGTCGGCCAACGCCTCACGCGCCGCATCGCCCGTCGCCTTGGTGGGCGGACGGGTGGGCAACGCGTCGAGGGAGACCTCTCCGTCGAACGAGACGCGGTGCGGATCGTCGGTCCAGCGGTCCACCAACACCTCCGGCCCACGCATAGCGGCTTGCACGCGCCCGCGCGCACCCCTGCGTGCAACCCCTCGTTCTCTCGATTAAGGCATCCTTGAATTGAGAGCCCACCGCATGCGACGCACCCTCGACGCTCTGGCCCATCCGCTCCGCCGCACGCTGCTGATCCGGCTGCGCGACCGCGGGGAGTGCGCGGTCCAGGACCTGGCCGAGGGCCTGGACGTCACGGGCCCCGCGCTGTCGCACCACCTCAACGTCCTCGCGGAGGCCGGGCTCGTCGACCGAGAGCGGCGGGGCCGCTTCGTGTTCTACCGGTTCCAGGCCAACGCCCTGGAGGAGGTCCTGTCATGGTTGATGGCGCTGACCGAGGAAGCGACCCCGCACCCCACGACAACCCAGTCCGAGACCTGAGCGGCCTGGACCGCGGGATGGTGTTCGCCGCAGGGTGCGCGGCGGCCGGCCTGATCGCCGCGGCGATCGCCTGGCCCTCCTTGCCCGAGCAGATGCCCACCCACTGGGGGGTGAGCGGCGAGCCCGACGGGTGGGGACCGCGTGGCGTGGCGGTGGCGATCGGCCCGATCACCTCGCTGTCGACGGCCGCGCTGATCTGGGGCCTGGCGCGCCTGGGCCCCCGGCAGGAGCACCTGGCGCGATCCGCCGGTGCGCTCGGCGCGTTCGTGGGGGCGATGGGCGCGTTCGGCCTGGTCCTGCACGGACTGATCCTGCGCGCCGCCCTGGCGGACGACCCCAGCCTCGGGTCCGGGATCGAGCTCGCCGTCGCCGGCCTGTTCGCCGTGCTCGGCCTGGTGGTCCCCCGGGTCAAGAGCAACCACTGGGTCGGCATCCGCACGCCCTGGGCCCTAGACGACGAGGCCAACTGGCACCGCACCCAGCGTATCGGCGGGTTCGGGCTGCTGGGCGCAGCCGCGGTGATCGCCGCGTCCACCGCGATCCCCGACCCCGCCTGGCGCCTCGGCATCCTGCTGACCGCATCCATCCTGTTGGTGGCCATCGTCCCGGTCACCGCGTCGTGGTGGTGGTCGCGGCAGGACCTCGGGACGCCGCACCACCCGGGGTAGACTGGCGCCGCGCTGACCGGAGGCCCGTTGACGTCCCTCGTGCTCGCCGCCTTGTTCCTGCTCGTCACCCACTTCTCATCCAGCACCCCGCTGCGCCCCGCGGTCGTTCGCCGGATCGGTGAGAAGCCGTGGCTCGGGCTGTACAGCCTGGTCTCCTTCGCCGCGTTCACATGGCTGATCGTCGCCTGGCGGGCCGCGCCCATCGTGTGGATCCGCCCGCCCTCCGTCGGGGCGCGCCACGCCCTGCTGGCCTTGATGCCCCTGTCGGTCCTCCTCGTGGTCGCCGGGGCGCTGTCACCCAACCCTGCGACCGTGATGAAGGAGGGACACCTCGGCGAAGAGCCGTCCGGCGTGCTGCGGATCACGCGCCACCCCACCCTGTGGGGCACCGGGCTGTGGGCCGTGCTGCACATGGCCGCCAATCCCGACGTCGCGAGCTGGTGGATGTTCGGGGCGATCGGCGTGCTGTCGTTCGCCGGCATGTCGCTTCAGGACCACAAGAAGCGCCGTGACCTCGGGATCCCCTGGCGTCAGTGGGAGGCCGCCACCTCCGTCGTGCCCTTCGCCGCCATCATCGCGGGACGGACCCGGATGCGCCTGGACGGAGGCCTCGCATGGCACGTCGGCATCGCGGCCGTCGTGTACGCGGCCGTGCTGTTCGGGCACCCCTGGATCGCGGGCGTGGACGTCGTCCCCCGCTGACGGCTGCCCGCGTCAGCGACGCCACGCCGGGGCGACCCGGACCACCATCCCCCCGATCGCCTCGACGGCGAGCACCCCCATCGCCACCAGCGGCGCCACCGGATGCCCCGCCACCTCCAGGCCCATGCTCCCCAGCAGGCCCAGCCCGACCAAGCCCACCAGCACCCGCGCGCCGAGCCGAGCCTGCTGCGACCGGCCATCCCACGCCACCAGCACCACTGGCGCGAGCATCGCCACGATCAGGCCCCACACCCCCGCCAGGGGCCGCCCCATCGCGAGCCCCACCAGCGAGGAGGCCGTCCCTCCGGTCCACAGCACGACGATGACCTGGGCGCGCCGACCCCGTCCCGGGTCCAGCAGCGACTGCCCGAGGGGGTCCTGGTCGAGCAGGAAGTCACTGACCGCCGGCACCACCAGCCACAGCTGGGACAGCAGGACCACCGACGCGATGCCGAACGCCACCGCGTGGATCATCGCGACATCGCCGGTGGCGATCGCGTGCTCGCTCACGAGGTGGGTGCCGACGGCCAAGGTCACCAGCAGCGCGAGCCGTCCCGACCACCCCATCGCATCCAGCACGCCGATCGCCCGCATCCACACCCGGTACAGGACCGACCGGCGCCGGACGACCTCCCGCAGGGCAGGGCGAAGCCCCGGATGGCCGGGCGCGATCGCCTGAACCGCCGCCAGATCGCCCAGCGCCCCCTCGACGTCGTGCCGGCCCAGGCGCCACAGCGCCCGCAGCAGCCGCATCCCCGCGTGGCCCGGCAGGGTGCGCACCCCCTCGTCGACCGCGCGCGTGACCCGATCGGGCTGGGCCAGCGCCACCAAGGCCTCCACCCGCGCGACATGCGCCCGCGCCACCGTCGGATCCAAGGAGACCGCCTCATCGGCCAGCCGCAGCGCATCCTCTGGATCGTCCGGACGGCGCAGGTCCGACAGCCACGCGACCGCGTCCGCGCGCTCGGGGTCCTGCGCGATCACCGCCCGGAACCCCGCCTCGGCGGCCTGGGGATCGGTCGTGGACAGCACCGCCGCCTCGTCGACCGCCAGGTCCAGGTTGGCGGGAAACCGCGCTCGGGCATCCTGCAGCGTGCGCAGTGCCGTGCCTCCCGCCCCTCGACGCAGCCGGATCCGCGCCAGGCGACGCGCCGCCGCCACCCCCACCAGCCGATCGTCCAGCGCCTCGACCAGCACGGCCTCCGCCGCGAACGGGCCGTCCTCCCGAAGCGCCTCCAGCACGCGCGCCTCCAGGGCCTCCAGCGCCTCCGCAGAGGCTGGGTCGTCGGGCGTGGTGTCGAGGGCGTCCATCACCCCAGCCTAGCGCACCCACCCTGAGGTCGCGCGTTAGCGACCGTCCCGGTCCTGCCCCGGTCCGGGCACGACGAGGAGGCCTCCGTGGACGTCCTGACCATGCCCCGCCCCGACGACCTGCACATCCACCTTCGGGATGGGGACGTCCTGCAGGCCGTGCTCCCCGCCACCGCCCGGGTGTTCGGCCGCGCGACGGTGATGCCCAACCTGCGCCCCCCCGTCGTCACCACCGCCGACGCCGTCGCCTACCGAGACCGCATCCTCGCCGCCGTGCCCGCGGGGGTCGACTTCATGCCCCTGATGACGCTGTACCTGACCGACAAGACCGATCCCGACGACCTCAAGCAGGGCATCGGCGCGGGCGTCGTCCAGGCGGTCAAGCTGTACCCGGCCGGCGCCACCACCAACTCCGACCACGGCGTGCGCAGCCTCGACGGCCTCGACCCCGTGCTCGAGGTCTTGG
Organism: bacterium; assembly: GCA_030424555.1. GTDB lineage: Bacteria > Myxococcota_A > UBA796 > UBA796 > JAUHWK01. The sequence continues at coordinate 7,094 of JAUHWK010000114.1, forward strand.
CCGCACGGGGCATTCCCCTGCTGGTCCACGGCGAGGTCACCGACCCCGAGGTCGACGTGTTCGACCGCGAGGCCGTGTTCATCGAGCGCCACGCCGTCCCCATGCTGGAGCGCCACCCCACCCTGCGCATGGTGTTCGAGCACGCCACCACCGCCGAGGCGGTCGGGTTCGTGCGCAGCCACCCCGAGGACCGCGTCGCGGCCACGCTCACGCCCCAGCACCTGTTGATGGACCGCAACGCCCTGTTCGAAGGCGGCCTGCGTCCCCATCGATACTGCCTGCCCGTGCTCAAGCGGCGCCAGCACCGCGAGGCCCTGCTCGCCGCTGCGACCTCCGGCGATCCCCGCTTCTTCCTCGGGACCGACTCCGCCCCCCACGCGCGCCACGCCAAGGAGACCGCGTGCGGGTGCGCGGGCTGCTACACCGCCCCCCACGCGCTCGCGCTGTACGCCCAGGCGTTCGATGCGGTCGACGCCCTCGACCGGCTCCCCGACTTCGCCAGCCGCTTTGGCGCCCGCTTCTACGGCCTGCCCGAGAACGCCGGCCAGGTCCGACTGGTCCGCGATCCCGTGCCGGTCCCCGACCCCACCGTCCTCCCCGACGGCCACACCATCGTCCCGCTCCTCGCGGGAGAGACGCTGGACTGGCGCGTCGAGATCGACCCCCGCTGACCCTCCGGCCCGCCCCCACGGGAGCCCGCCCCATGCACCCGACCTCGTTCGACGCCGCCGTGGTCCGACGGCACGCCACGCGCCACTTCGCCGACACCCCCGTCGACGAGGCCCTGCTCACCCACCTGCTCGCCCTCACCCGGCGCGCACCCACCGGGTACGACGCCCAGCCGTGGTGTGCCGTGGTGGTCCGCGATCCCGCGATCAAGCGTCGGCTTCGCGCCGCCTGCTTGGGACAGGCCCAGGTCGAGGAAGCCCCCGCGGTGGTCGTGTTCGCCGCCGACACCCGCCCCGCCGCCAAGATCGGCGCCATCGCCGCCCACAACGTCGCCCTCGGCGCCTGGTCCCCTCGGTACGGACGGTTCATGCGTCGGTACGTCCGGTTCCGGCTGGGGTCCCGCTGGCTCGACCCCGTGAAGGCCCTCGGCGCCTGGCTCGTCGGGTGGTTCCGGTCTGCGCCCTACGTGCCGGTCGGACGCCACGCCCGCCGGGCCTACGCCACCAAGCAGACGATGCTGGCCGCCCAGACCTTCCTGCTCGCGGCCGCAGCACACGGCCTCGACACCTGCCCGATGGAGGGACTGGATCCCCACCGGGCCCGGCGCGCCGTGGGCCTGTCACGGCGGTGGTGGGTTCCGCTGGTGGTGCCGGTGGGGGTCGCCGCGACGCGACCGCAGGTGCCATCTGGCCGCGTCCCGGCCAACCAGCAGATCTTCCTCGATCGCGCCGGCACCCCGCTGCCCGGCGTCTCCGCCGCCGATGCCGCCCTGCTCGCTGCCCACCACTCGCGCACCCAGCGCTCGGCCACCGAGGCATGAGCCCAGCCGCCCCGGCGGGCAGGCCTACAGCGATCCGCGGAGCACCACGCCCGTGTACGTGCTCCCAACCCAGTTGCCGCCCACCGCCCAGGCCATGCGGTCGTCCGGGTCGACCCACGCCGCGTGCAGCAGGTCGAACGTGGCGGGATCGGCCTCCTCGAACGTGCCGTCCGCGCGGTTCCAAAGGCCGCCAAAGCCCGACTCCCCCACCACCAACGCCACCGCGTCGTCCACCCGGTGCACCCCCGACGCCCCCGACGCGACCGTCTGCGCGGACGTCCATCCGGTCCCGTCCTCGGTGCGCTCGAACAGCGAGCCCATGCCGCGGCCGCCGACCGCCAGCAGGTCGTCCCCCTCGCCGTGAACCGTCACCAGGTCCTCCGTCGTGCCCGTGGCCATCCCCGCCGCCTCGCCCACCCTGGGCACCGACAGCGCGACCCCTTGCGCTCCGACCACCAGAAAGCCGTCCTCCCCATCGTGGTGGACCTTGAACAGGTTGGCGGTGAAGTCCGACAGCGACCCAGGCATCGCCACGGTCTGCATCCCCGTCCGATCTCCGCGCGCGATCACCGGGGCGGATCCGACCTGCCGGAACGGGCCGCCCACCGCCACCACCGTGCCCTCCGGTCCGGCGTGAACCCCCCAGAACGCCTCGTCGATCGCCATGCCGTGATCGGACCATTCCGCCCCGTCCCAGTGCAGCAGCGTCCCGAACAAGCCTGCGATCCACACGTCGTCGGCCGCCCGTCCGTGGACCCAGGTGAGCATCGCCGTGTTGTCGGGCAGGGGCACGTCCGTGAGCGTGCCGTCGGGTGCCGCCCGCACCGCCACCCCGCCGTCCTGGAGGGTCCCTCCGACGATCCAGGCGTCGTCGCCGGCAGCGCCCCACATGCTCATCCACATCCCGCGGGCATCGGCCTCGGCGACCACCTCCCAGGTCGGGACCTGCGGCGCCCGGGCGGTGGGGTCTGGGCTACACGCCGCGGCCGCGACCAGCAGGATCCCGGCGCGAACGATCGCACCCACGCGAAGCCCGCGCACGTCAGGGCGCGACACGGCAGTTGCCCGCAGTGAGCCAGGACGGCGGCACCAGCTCGGTGCCGGTGGAACCCATCCAGGTGGAGTCGATCAGCAGGTCTCCATTGAGCCCAAAGGTGATGCAGTCGGCCGGGGCATCCACCCCAGGCGTGTCGCCAGGTGCCCACACCGCCGCAGCGTACGACGCCTGGTAGTTGCTGTCCGAGGGGTCGGGCGCGAGGTTGTTCTCGATGCCGCCGGCCG